>JAQGJY010000106.1 GCA_028290325.1 Tardiphaga sp. | reverse complement strand
CCACGATGGTGACAACGGAGAAGGATAGTTTGAAGCGCTCAGAGGCCACGCGACTTTTCTTTCTTCCATCCCTCCAAGCGATGCCGGGGCAGCGCGTGGTGGGGCAGGCGTTGCGGCACGTCAGCAGTAAAACTCATCCGCACGAAAGATAGCACTCCGCATCGGTGACGTCCGGCATCGATCGTCGCCGCCCTGCCGAAAGGCTAGCATCGCTGCGGTGAGGATTGGAAGCCGAATGGCGGTGCCGGATTTCGTCTGGTGAGGGGGGCTGCTTCCAGCTTCGAGAAGCGCGCGAGAAGCCGGATCGCCGGCCACGAACGGCAATCGATCGGCTCGTAACGACGACCGACCCGTCAATCAGGCATTTTCATTCGTGTGGACGCCAGCCATAGTCGCGCGAAGGAGTCGTGCCTGTTGCGCGTCGTCGGGAATGGAGTGGGCGTGGTGGGAGTGTTGATGCGTATCGGCACGCGCAAGAGCACGATGGCGCTGGCGCAGACCGAGGACATCGCGCGGCAATTGTCGGTGGCGGCTTCGGAACTCGATGTCGAGATCGTCAAGTTCGAGACGATCGGGGATCGCGATCAGACCAGCAAATTGCTGCGCCACGGCGGCAAGGGCGGTGCTTTCGTGGAGGAAATCCGCGCGGCGGTGACTGCCGGTCGGCTCCACGCCGCGATGCATTCGTTGAAGGACATGCCGGGCAACGAGGACACGCCGGGCCTCGTGATCGGCGCGACGCTGGCGCGCGATCCGCCGACCGACGCGCTGGTGGTCCGGCCCGGCGTGACGCTGGAGGCGATGAAGGCCTCGCGCGGCAAGGGGTTCAAGATCGGCACCAATGCCGTGCGGCGCGCGGCCTATGCGCGTCGGCTGTTTCCCGACGTCGAGATCATCCATTTTCGCGGCGCCGCCGATACGCGCATCCGCAAGCTCGACAACAACGAAATGCAGCGATTGCCCGGCGGCGGCGAGGTCGGCCCCGCCGATGCGCTGATCATGGCGCGGTCGGGACTTGAGCGCGTCGGATTCGCCACCCGGATCGCGCATGATTTCACCGTGCGCGAGATGTTGCCCGCCGCCGGGCAGGGCATCGTCGCGGTCGAATGTGCGGCGACCGATTGGCGGACGAGACAATACCTCGCGCTGATCGACGACCCGCGCGCACATCTGTGCGCCGACGCCGAGCGTGAGGTGCTCTGGGTCTTGAACGGTCACTGCAATTCGCCGATCGCCGCGTATGCCGAGATCGATGGCATGCGGATGACGTTGACGGCGTCCGCGTTGGACGAGACCGGCGGCAGTTTCATCGAGGTAAGGCGCGACGGCCCCGCGGACCGGCCGCGCGAGCTCGGCCGCGCCGTTGGGCTCGATCTACTCGATCAGGGAGCCGGCGCGATCATCGCGCGGACGCGACCGGCGATATGATTTTGGCACGCGACCGTCTCAGCCCCGAAACGCCCGGACGCGCTTCACCATCTGCTCGACATGGGCGACCGGAGTTTCCGGCTGGATGCCATGACCGAGATTGAAGATCAGCCGTCCGCCGGCGTAGTTTTCCAGCACGTCATCGACCGCGCGATCGAGCGCCGCGCCGCCGGCGATCAGCGCCAGCGGATCGAGATTGCCCTGCACCACGACCTTGCTCTGGACGTTGTCGCGAATGAAGGCCGGCTCGGCCCCCCAGTCGATGCTGACGCCGTTGACGCCGGTCGCTTCGACATAATGCGGTAGCTGCGCGCCGGCGCCGCGCGGAAAGCCGATGATCCGCGCGTCCGGCACCTGCGCGCGGACGCCCTCGACGATGCGCTTGGTCGGTTCGACCGACCAGCGCTGAAATTCGCGCGGCGGCAGGATGCCGGCCCAGGTGTCGAAGATTTGCAGCACGTCGGCGCCGGCCTTCAACTGCCGAAGCAGATACTGAATCGAATTCTCGACCACGGTGTCGATGATCTTTTGGAACGCCTCGGGATGACGATAGGCCAGCATCCGCGCCGGGCCCTGATCCGGCGTGCCTTGGCCCGCGACCATGTAGGTGGCCACCGTCCACGGCGCGCCGCAAAAGCCGATCAGCGCGATCCTGGGGTCGAGTTGCGCGCGGACCCGGCGCAGGGTCTCAAAGACGGGTTCGAGCTTCGCCATGTCTGCCTCGGGCGACAGCGTCGCTACCTTGTCCGGCGTATCGAGCGGATCGAGACGCGGCCCTTCACCGACCTCGAAGCGCACGGACCGGCCGAGCGCGAAGGGGATCACCAGAATATCGGAGAAGATGATCGCAGCATCGAAGTTGAAGCGGCGGATCGGTTGCAACGTCACTTCGGCGGCGAAATCCGGATTGAAACACAGGTCGAGGAACCCGCCAGCTTTGGCGCGGATCTCACGATATTCCGGCAGATAACGGCCGGCCTGCCGCATCATCCACAAAGGCGGCGTGGTCTGGCGGTGGCCAGCCAGAACGTCAACAAACGGTTTGGTCGCGGTGGCCTGTGTCACAAGGCGTTTCCATGATGATCGATAGGACTGTTAAGCTGGGTGATACACGGCGGACACGGTCTTGGAAACCGCGCGCGACAGGAGCGGACTTTGGAATGCATGCATCGTCTTCTGGACGCCGAGGAATGCCGTTCCTCGCGATGACGGACACTATCCCCAGCTGACCAGTGGCGGCATCGATGACAAAATCGTTTCGACGTTGCCGCCGGTTTGCAGGCCGAACATCGTGCCCTTGTCGTACAAGAGATTGAACTCGACATAGAGCCCACGCGTCGCGAGCTGCTGCGCGCGTTGCGCTTCCGTCCACGGCTGCGTCATGCGCTCGCGCACGATGCGCGGATAGACATCGAGCAACGCCAGTCCAACGTCGCGCGTGAACGCGAAGTCCTTGTCGAAGTCGCCGGTGTTGAGATGATCGTAGAAGATGCCGCCGACGCCGCGCGCGGTGCCACGATGCGGCAGAAAGAAATAGCGGTCCGCCCACTCCTTGAACTTGTCATAGTAGGCCGGGTCATGCGCGTCGCAGGCGCGGCGCATCGCGGCGTGAAACGTCACGGTGTCCGGCGCGTCATCGGTGCGTTGCTCCGGCAGCATCGGCGTCAGGTCCGCGCCGCCGCCGAACCAGGCCTGCGCGGTCGAGAGAAACCGCGTGTTCATATGCACGGTCGGCACCAGCGGACTGCGCGGATGCATGATGAGGCTGATGCTGGTCGACACGTAATCGAGCTGGACGCCGTCACCCGGCAGGTTCTTCGCCATCTCCGGCGTCAGCCGGCCATTGGCCGATGACGTGTGGATGCCGATCCTTTCAAAGAGCCGTCCGCCCGACAGAAAACCACCGGTGCCACCGCCGCTGCCGGTCGCTCGCGTCCACGGCTTGAACGTGAAAGTCGCGGGCACGCCGGGAAACAGCTCCCGCGGCGCGTCGCGCTCGATCGCCTCGACCTCGGCGCAGATTTGATCGCGCAGCGATTCGAACCAGGCCTTTGCCTGCGCGCGCTGCGTCTCGGCAATGGATGTCATGACGGCGGTCATCGGATCAGCCTTTGTTCTTGCGCTCGCGCAATTCGCCGAACACCTCGGCCGCGCTCTTGCCGGCGAGGCCGACGGCTTCGGCGACCGACGCCACGTCGGCGCGCAGGAACGTATTGGCTTTCTTCTCGTCGCCGATCGTGACCGGGATCGTCGGCTTGCCGTCGGCGCGAAGCTTGCTCACCTCCGCGGCGCGCGCCTTCAGCGCGGCATTGTCCGGCTCGATTCCCAATGCGAATTTGACGTTCGAGGCGGTGTATTCGTGGCCGCAATAGACTTTGAAATTGTCCGGCAGCGCGCGCAGTTTCAGCAGCGAGTCCCACATCATCGGATAGCTGCCTTCGAACACCCGGCCGCAGCCGATCGAAAACAGCGCGTCGGCGGAGAACACGGCTTTGTCGTCGTCGAACACGTAAGTGATATGGTCGAGCGTATGGCCCGGCGTTTCGATGACGCGCGCGGTGAGGCCGCCGACCATCACGCGGTCGCCTTCCTTGACCCGAACATCGACCTGCTTGATCTCGGCTTTCTTGTCATGCGGGGCAACGACGCGGCAGGTGTATTTCTGCTTCAGCTCGGCAATGCCGCCGACGTGGTCGCCATGGTGATGGGTCACCAGAATGTCGGTCAGCGTCCAGCCTTCCTTGTCCAACGCCGCGATGATCGGGCCCGCTTCCGGAGCGTCGATCGCGGCGGTCGCCTTGCTGACGGGATCGTGGATCAGATAGCCGAAATTATCGTCAAGGCAGGGGAACAGGCGAATTTCGGCGGCCATCATGGGTCTCTTTCGTTGTTTTCGAGCTTCCAGATATGGCCTCTCACCCGTCGCGGCAATGCCGCAATGGGCCGCTGCCCCGGGTCGTGATAGAATTTCGCCATGTCCATCGACGTCATCGACCTCCGGAATTTCTATTCGCAACGCCTCGGCATCACGGCGCGGCGGCTGATCAATCGCGGCATCGAGGCGCGCTGGCCCCACGCCAACGGTCAGCGCGTGCTCGGCATCGGCTATCCGACGCCCTATCTCGGCCTGTTTCGTGAGACGACGGAGCGCTGCCTCGCCTTCATGCCGGCCGCGCAGGGCGTGCTGAAATGGCCGACCGAACGCCCCACGCTTGCGGCATTGGTCGATCAGATGTCGCTCCCGTTGCCGGATGCGGCGATGGACCGGATCTTGATGGTTCACTCCATCGAGATGGCCGACAACCCCGAGGCGTTGTTGCGTGAGATGTGGCGCGTTCTGGCGCCGAACGGCCGGCTGCTGGCGGTGATCCCGAACCGGCGCGGCATCTGGACCCGGACCGACCATACGCCGTTCGGTCATGGCCGGCCCTATTCACGATCGCAGATTACGCAATTGCTGCGCCAGACCTGGTTCACGCCATCGGCCTGGAGCGAGGCATTGTTTATGCCGCCGATCGGGCGCGGTTGGTTTCTGAAGTCGGCCATGGCGTGGGAGCGCGCCGGCGACAGGCTGGCGCTGCCTTTCGCCGGCGTTCATATCGTCGAGGCGACCAAACAGGTCTATCGCGGGATTCCCGTTCGCCGGGAACGCACGCGGCTGATCCCGGCGCTGAAGCCGGTGCTGGTGCCGAGTTCACTGCAGAGCTTCGATACGGCGGATCGGGATTAGCGGAAAAATCCCGAAATCCCAGCTGACGGGCCGAAGCCGGTCTGCTGACGCGGGCCGGGCGGCGCGGGGCGCGGGCGTTGCGCCGGCTGCGGATGTTGAGGTCCACCGAAGCTGAAGAAGCTTGGAAATGACGGCTGCTGCGGCTGCGCAATCGGGTTGTTCGGACGGATCTTGCGCGGCGCCTTCGGCAGCGCGGCCGGCGCCATGACCGGTGCGATGCCAGATGCGGCGCCATCGGGCGAGGCCGTCGCGACAGGCATGTCACCGCCGCGTGGCGCGGCCTCGCGACCAACCTCGCGGCGCGGCCATGCGGCATCGTCGGCGCGGCCGGCGGGCGCCACCAGCGGTTCGCCACGCACCAGCGTCCGCGATACCAGTTGATCGGTGGCGACAGGGCGCGCACCGGGGCCGCCGAGCAGTTGATCGGTCCCGACCGACGACACCACCAGCGGGATGATCGGCCCGGCCAGCGGGCGCGGCGCCGGACCGTCCGGCTTGACCTCGACCTCGGGCCCGGTGGTCTCGCTCGGCAACGTTACCGGCGCATTGGGCGAGGCCAGCACGCGGGTAATTTCGCGTTCGGTGTAATGCGCCAGCTTGCGCGCGCCGGCCTTGGTGAAATAGACGCCGTCATAGGAGCGCAGCCGGCGAATCTGGCCCTCGAAATCCGGGCCCTGTTGCAGGAAGCGCCCGGCTTCATCGACGAAGCCGTCCCAGACATCGACGTAGGTGATGCCGGCGCGGTCGGCGGCGGCGCGGTACAGCCCGTTCAGAAACAGCATGTCCGAGGTCGCCTTGATACCGCGCACGGCCGGCAGGCCAACCCACAGCACCGGGACGCCCTTGCTTTTGACGACCGCGATCATCTCATCGATCTTCTTCGAATAAAGCTCGACCCAGCGATCGTCGCGAAACTCCACCATGCCGGCGGTCGGGGTCCGGCTGCCCCGTTCCGGCGCGATGATCGGCGACGAGTCCGCTGGGTCGTCGTCGCTCAATTCAGCATCCGGCTTGTCGTCCGGTTTGCCGGCTCGGGCAGGTTTCTTCTCGCCGGATTTGTCGGCGGCGGGCTCACGTAGCGAGACCCGATCCTGCAATCCGAGCATCACCACGATGGCGTTCGGATTTTCCTGCGCCAGGATGCCTTTCGCCGCCGCCGCCCAATCGGCCGGCTCGCCCTTCGGCTGATAGCGGATCAGACCCGAGACGGTCTTGTGTTTGCGGATGACGCCCATGTCAGGTTGTTCGGCGTAAGCCTCGTCGAGACCGTAGCCAAGCCAGTCGGCCATCGCATCGCCGAGCACCAGCACGTTGCGTTCGGCGAGGCTATCGCGCTTGTCGGACTGTGGGGCGCGGGAAAAGTCCTCGCGCGGCGCCTGCCGACGCGGCTGTTGTTGCTGGAACGGCGAGAAAAACGGGCTATCGCCGCCGCCAAAAAATCCACCCCCGCCGCGTGGCGCCTGACGTTGCGGCTGGCCGCCGCCAAAAAACGGGAAAAACTGCGCCGCCGCCGGCGCCGCGAGCCCAAGCAGAAACAGCCCGGCGACCACCACCGCGACGACGGGGCCGGTTTCCTTCAGCACGCGCAAGAGGGTGGTCGGTCGTCGCATGGGATCGGTCGCCATCCGTTCAGTGTCCGGCAAAGCTAACGTTCAAATCGGGCCGCAAGCGGGCAGCCCGCGCACCATAGCCTGCTATCAGCGCCCGCGCAGCCGGTCCAGCATCTCCGACGATGCAAATCCGTCGGTTGGGGAACCGATCGAGGCTTGAAAGCCGCGCAGCGCCTCGCGCGTCATGCTGCCCAGCTGGCCGTCCGGCGTGCCTTTGTAAAATCCGCGCTGCGCCAGAAGTTGCTGCAACTCCAGCCGCTCGGTGCGCGACAGGACGCGCTCCTGACGCGGCCACGGTTGCACGAAAGCCGGCGCCCCGCGCAACCGATCCGCGAAGTGGCCGATCGCCAGCGCATAGGCCTCGGCCGGATTGTATTTCATGATGACGCGGAAATTCTGCATCATCAGGAAGCCCGGTCCGCCGGCGCCGGCCGGCGCCAGCAGATAGGCCTTGTCATTGGAGCGAGGAAACGGATGGCCATCGGCGCGGCGCAGCCCGAGTTGGTCCCATTGCGCGAACGTCGTCGCCTTGGCGCGGTCGGCCAGCATGAAGTCGAAGCCTTGCGGCAGGACGACTTCGTACCCCCAGCTCTGGCCGGTCTGCCAGCCGTCTTTTTTGAGGTTGTTCGCCGTCGAGAAAATCAGGTCGGTCGGATTGTCGACGACGTCGCGGCGACCGTCGCCGTCGCCGTCCACCGCAAAGCGTTTGAACGCGGTCGGCATGAACTGGGTCGGGCCGAACGCGCCCGCCCAGGAGCCGCGCAATTGCTCGGGACGCAGATCGCCGCGATTGAGGATTTCCAGCGCGGTGAGGAATTCGTCCTTGAAATAGGCCTGCCGGCGGCCGACGCAGGCGAGCGTCGCGGTCGAGTTCAGGACGCTGCGATCGCCCATCTGCGTCGAGTAGTTCGATTCGATGCCCCAGATCGAGGCCACGATATAGCGATCGACGCCGTAGGCTTTTTCCGCCGCGTCGAAGATCGGCTTGTATTTGGCGAGCACCTCGCGGCCCTTGGCGAGGCGGTTGTCGTTGACCAGGATGTCGAGATATTCCCAGATCGCCTTGGTGAATTCGGGCTGCGAATCCATCAGGTCCATGATCCGCAGATCGGGCGACAGGTCCGCCGTGAAGCGCTCGAAATTGGCGCGGGAGACGCCACGTTTGGCGGCGTCGGGAAAATAGCCGGCCACGCAGGATGCAAAATTGGCGGCCGATTGGCGAATCGCGGCGGCGGTCATCAGCGGATGGCCGGATGCGCCGTCCTCGCCGGTCCAGGGCAACGGCGGGGTATTGGTCGGTGGCGTCGAGGGGGCCTGCGCCATGGCCAGCGGCGGCATGACCGTGCAAAGCAACAACGCGCCCAACGCCGCGCCCAATCCGATCCGCTTGCTCATTTTCATTTGGCCCAATATTTCAAACATTTGAATTCAGGAGGCATCGTGGTGGTTTCCATCGACTTAACGATGGAGCCTTTTCGATGACGCCGCGTTGCGGCAAGTCGCCACCACACATCCGCCTTTGTTGCCCGCTGCAAACCAGCTAACACAGATTCCGCATGTCCGATTGTCACCTTCCAGCACAAAGTTTTTTCGCATGAAAATCCGTAAAGCCGTTTTCCCGGTGGCCGGTCTCGGCACGCGCGTCCTGCCCGCGACCAAAGCCATGCCGAAGGAGATGCTGACGATCGTCGATCGGCCGCTGATCCAGTACGTCGTCGACGAAGCAAAGGAAGCCGGCATCGAACATTTCGTGTTCGTCACCGGGCGTAACAAGGGCGTCATCGAGGATCACTTCGATCGCATGTTCGAACTCGACGCGACGCTGCTGTCGCGCGGGAAAAAAGCCGAGATGGCATTGCTGGCGCGGAGCCAGCCCGAAGCCGGCGCGATGAGCTTCACGCGCCAGCAGGCTCCGCTCGGGCTCGGCCACGCGGTGTGGTGCGCGCGCGACATCATCGGCGACGAGCCGTTCGCGGTGGTGCTGCCGGACGAGTTGGTGCTGCACAAGCGCGGTTGCCTCGCCCAGATGATCGACGCTGCGGCGAAGTTGCCGGACGGCGCGAATATCGTCGCGGTCGAGGAGGTGCCGATGGAATTGGCGCATCAATACGGCGTCGTCGGCATCGGCCAGCGCCATGGCGATGGCAAGGGCAGCTATTTCGAGATCGACGGTATGGTCGAGAAGCCGCCGAAGGGCACCGCGCCGTCGAACCTGTCGATCACCGGACGCTATATTTTGCAGCCGGAGATTTTCAAGATTCTGGCCACCCAGGAGCGCGGCGCGGGCGGCGAGATTCAGCTCACCGATGCGATGATCGGCCTGGCGACGACGCAAAAGTTTTTCGGCTATCAGTTCGAAGGCGAGCGCCACGATTGCGGCTCAAAGGCCGGATTCCTGCGCGCCAACATCGCGTTTGGTTTGCAGCGCCCCGAACTGGCCGATGCGCTTCGTGTCGAAATGACGCGGTATCTGAAAGCCTGAGCCGTCTCACGCCACCAGGGCGATCTGCGCGTTGGCGGCCAGTCGCGCCTGGTTGCGGCCATTGGCCTTGGCGGCATAGAGCGCTTTGTCGGCGGCCGCGATCAGGTCGGTGGTCGCCAGTCCGTTGAACGGCGTCAGCGCCGCGACGCCGACGCTGACGGTCAATGGCGCGTGTTCAATATTCAGCGCGGCGACGCTGCGACAGATCGTTTCGGCGATCTGAAGCGCCGCTGTCGCGTTCAGGCCCGGCAGCAAAAGCGCAAACTCCTCGCCGCCATAACGCGCCGCGCAATCTCCCGGGCGCCGCGCCACCACCGCGATACAGCCGGCAAGCGCGAAGAGCGCCTGATCGCCGGCCTGATGGCCGAAGCGGTCATTGTAGGATTTGAAGTCGTCGGCGTCGATCATCAACAGCGCGAGCGGCGTGCCGCTGCGTTCGGCGCGCCGCCATTCCAGTTCCAGGGCCTGATCGAACTTGCGGCGATTGCGGAGCCCCGTCAGCGCGTCGGTGATGGCTAATTCCTCGAGGCTGTCTTCCGCGCGGGCGCGGCGGCTCATCTCGCTGCCGAGAAACAAAGTCCCGGCGACGGCAAAACCGATCAGCAGCGCCATCACGGCGGCGATTCGCTGCGCTTGTGTCCGCCACAGCGCATAGATGCTGTTCCAGGATTTGCCGACGACAACGACTAGCGGTTTGTCGCCGCCGCGCCAGACGAACTGCCGCTCGATGCCGTCGAGGCCGCTGACCGCCGTCGCGATGCCATTCGGTTCGGCCAACGCCCGCCGCGTGGCAGGATTGGCACGGGCATCTCGGCCGATCGCGGCAGGATCGAACGGCGTTCGCATGATGACGATGCCGTCATTGCGCATGACCGTGATGGTGTCTTCGGGGTCCATCCGCAGCCGGCCGAACAGTTCGTGGAAATAGCTGAAGCGGATCGCGCCCGCCGCGACACCGGCGAAGCTGCCGTCCGCGTTGACAATGCGCCGGCTCAGCACGATCGAATAGGCCCCGCGATGCATCATCGGGCGACTGATGAATAAGCCGAGATTGGCGTTGTCGCGCTGGATCGTGAAGTATTCGTCGTCGATCGCGCTGGCTGGCGCGGGATCGAGCGTTGAAGCGTCGATCAGGAGCCGACCGTCCGGGCCGAAGACCTGGATTGCGCCAAAATGCTGCGCGGTCGCCGCGTGATCAAACAGAATCAGATGGCGCAATTCGCGGCTGACGCTTTTTATTTCCGGGGATAGCAGATTGGTGACGACGGCACGCAGTGAGAGATCGAACAGCTCGATGTTACGCGAGATATCCGCGTCGATGGACGACGCGAGATTTTCGCTGGTTTGCCGCGCCAGTTCCGCTTCGCCGTGGCGCATATTGACCATAACGCTGACGCAGACGGCCGAAAACCCGACGATGGTGATCAACGTCGAGGCCACCAGCAATTTGGCCGACAATCGCCAGCGCGCGGGTCTCGATGGGCCGGTCACGGTCATTCCAAAGGCACTCTTGTCAGGCGTCGATTGTATTTGCGACCCAGTTTCGCACCGAAATCGTTGATGAGCAGGCTTTGAGCGGAAGATACTGTCTGCCCCGGTTAACACCGGGTTATCGCCCGGACGCACAGGCAGGCTTTGCTCGCAGTGAGGCATGGATACGCGCCGCGCATCGCGGTATGACCGGGCAACAACACGACAAGGATGGGCCGTGAACGATTACGACGCGCTTCGCGATTACCTCAAAAAACAGACCGCCGCCGAATTCGTGCTGAGCATGGATGCGATCGAGGAACTGATCGACGCGGCGTTGCCGCGCGCCTCGCATCGGGCGTCGTGGTGGGAGACCGACCGGAGCCCGCAGGAAAAAATGCCGCAACGCGAGGCGGTGCGGGCAACCGATTATATTGCGACGCGCCTGGCGGATGGCAGCGGCGTGAAGTTTCGCCGCCGCCGCTAGCCATGATCCGGGAAACTGGCCTTTGGTTTGCTGACCTGATCAGGCGCCAACAGATATCGTTCAGTTCTGCACGCGGACGCCGACCAGCACGACGTTCGACACGGTGGTGTAGCCGACGGTGGATTTGATCTCGTCGCGGCGGACTTGCGCTTTAAGTTGCAGGGTGCGGTTGAGCTTGAAGATGACATCGGCGGAGGCCGAATAGAGTTCATCCGTGCGGCCCGCGCCCTGATAATCGAAGGTGCCGTAGGTGAAACGGCCGACGCCGGTCAGCCAGCGTCGAAAATCATGGCTGACTTCGGCGGTGTAGGTCCGCGACAGCACGCCCGACGCGTTGAGTAGCGTGCTTTCATCGAGCGATGATGTCGAGATGGCGCGGACGGTGGTCAGCGGCGTCACAGCCCAGGCGAGCGATGCCGATGTCAGCAGCCCGGTGAGGTCTTTCAGCCGCGTATCCTGATACATGCGTTTGCCGTAGCCGATCGAGGCTTCGCCGGTAATCAATCGGGTGAACTCGAAGGTGCTGCCGACCCGCGCCGTCCCGCCGGTCGAGTTGCGGTTGTAGCCGGAGCGGTCGCTGTCGGTATCGCGGATGCGGGTGTCGGCGGAGAACTCCACGAACGGCCGCAGGCCCGGCAGAATATCGTAGCTGGCGCGGGCGACGCCGCCATATTGCTGGTAGTTGCGATCGATATTGGTGGTGGATTCGCCATTGGTGAGTTGCGAATCCTGATAGGCGATGCGGTCGAATGTTCCGCCGACTCCGATGCTCAGGCGGTTGAAGTCCTGCTCTGCGCCGATCGTCGTGCCGATCGCCGAATAGAGCGGATATTTGCTGAGGCCCGCCTGAATGTTCGGACTGCCGGGATTGTCGGTCGAGACCCGCAACCGCGCTTGCGACGTCAGGCGGGTCTCGTGCGTGACATCGAGCCGGCCATCGATATGGCCGATGAAGTCCGGGCGATCGACATTGGTCGGGACGCCGGAGATGCTGCCGTCCGTCGAGGGAAATTGCTGGCCGTAGCCGGTGAACGAACCGCGCAGATCGGCGATCACCGCATGCCGGGTCCAGTCCGACACGACGAGCAGTTCGGGCGACACCATGTAGAACGCCGAGCCGCGCGGCGTCGTGAAGCGACCCGGATTGCTGTCGTAGCCGCCCGAGACTTCGACCGCGGATTTGACGAGAAAGCTGCCGGCATAGTCGCCGACCGCGCCGAACGGATCGAGATCGGGCCGCAATCTTTTGCGCGGCGGCTGTCCGGGCACCGTGCCGGCCATTGCCGGCGCGAGCGGCGGCTTGTTGGCCAGCGACGACGGCGGAATCGTCAGCGGCGGTTCCGGTACGATGGGGATCGGGCTGCCGGGACCAGGCGATACGGGCGCTTTGGCTGTTCCAGGATACGGCCTTCTG
The DNA here is from genome assembly GCA_028290325.1 of Tardiphaga sp. Taxonomy (GTDB): domain Bacteria; phylum Pseudomonadota; class Alphaproteobacteria; order Rhizobiales; family Xanthobacteraceae; genus Tardiphaga. The sequence goes on along the minus strand of JAQGJY010000106.1, from coordinate 17 downwards.
GCCGGGCGACGGCGGTT
>JAQGJY010000104.1 GCA_028290325.1 Tardiphaga sp. | reverse complement strand
TGCGCGTGCTGCTGGTGTCCGGCGAGCCGCATTCCGGCGAACGCACCTGGCGCAACCTGCTCAAGTCCGACGCCAGCATCGACCTCGTGCACTTCACGATTCTGCGTCCGCCGGAAAAGCAGGACGGCACGCCGATCAACGAACTGTCGCTGATCGCGTTTCCGACGCGCGAACTGTTTCAGCAGAAGATCAACGAGTTTCAGCTCATCATCTTCGATCGCTATGCGCGGCAAGGCGTGCTGCCGATCTCCTATTTCGACAATATCGCGCGCTACGTCCGCAACGGCGGCGCGGTGCTGGTGTCGGCCGGTCCGGATTACGCGTCATCCACCAGCATCTGGCGCACGCCGCTGGATTCGGTGCTGCCGGCCGAGCCCGTCGGCGTGACGGAGAAGCCGTTTTACGCGCATCTGAGCGACGTCGGAAAACGCCATCCCGTCACCCGTGGGCTGGAAGGCTCCGCCTCCGAGCCGCCGAAATGGAGCCGGTTTTTCCGCAGCATCGAGACCCGCAACGCGACCACGCCGCCGGTCATGACCGGCGCGGACGGCAAGCCGTTGTTGTTTCTGGCGCGCTACGGCGAAGGCCGCGTGTCGCTGCTGTTGTCGGACCACATCTGGCTGTGGGCGCGCGGCTATGAAGGCGGCGGCCCGCATCTCGATCTGCTGCGGCGGATGTCGCACTGGCTGATGAAGCAGCCGGACCTTGACGAGGAAGCCTTGCGCTTGCAGGTCCAGGGCCGCGACCTCGTGGTGCTGCGGCAGACGATGGCCGACGCCGTCGCGCCAGTAACGCTGACCTCGCCGTCGGGCACCGCGAAGCAGCTGACGCTCAGCGACAGCGAGCCGGGCCTGTGGCGCGCCAGCGTCGCCGCCGACGAACTCGGCCTCTGGCAGGCGACCGACGGCACGCTGAAGGCGCTGATCAATGTCGGGCCGACCAATCCGCGCGAATTCTCCGAAGTGACATCGACGGTCGATGCGCTGAAACCGCTCGCGCAGGTCACCGGCGGCGACGTCGTGCGAATCGCCGACACCGGCGCCGTCGCCGTGCCGCGCGTCGTGCCGGTGCGCGCGACGAGCGTGTTTCGCGGCGACGGCTGGATGGGGGTGCGGATGCGCGATGCCAGCGTGGTGCGCGGCGTCGGCGTGCTGCCGGTGTTCGCGGGGCTGATCGGGCTGTTGCTGCTGCTCGGCGCCTTCGCCGCGACGTGGTTGCGCGAGTCGCGCTGACCGCTTCTCCATCCCCTTAGCGGGATGGGTCCGGGTCGCGGTCATGATGAGCGAGCGTTGCCGGAATCCCACAAGTCGCGGCATTCACCGCATCGCCGCTCCCGCACCGTTGACCCGCCGTCCCGTTCCGCCGATGTTATACTATAACATCGGCGAGCCCGGCGGCAGGCAAGCCAACCGGCCGCGACGTGGGACATTGACGCAGTGAACTGGTTTCGCAGGCACATCAGAACGGGATCGCGGCTGGCGCTGTTTGCGCTGGCGATCCAGTTCGTGCTCGCCTTCGGCCATACCCACCAGCACGGGCAAATCGCGACCGGCACCTCTGCCGACGCCGTCACCGTCGAATACGGCACAGCGTCACTGGTCCCGGCCGAGCGGCACGATCGGCCGCAGCACCCTTCGCTGGGCAGCGACTGCGCGATCTGCGCCGGGCTGGCGATGACGGCGTCGGCGTTGTTCGGATCGCCGCCGATCCTGCACGCGCCGGAAGCCTTCAACTCCATCTACCGCGCCACCGATGCCGGATTGGCGCATCTCGGCCCGTCTCACGCCGCGTTCCAGCCGCGCGGCCCGCCCACCTCCTGATCCTCGACCGTTTGCATGCCCCGCCACCGCGCGGGGCTTTGTCGAATGCGCTGTCGCTTTGCCACAGGCTGGCAACGGCGCGATCAGGGGTTTCGGGACCATGTCCAATTTCATCGCACGCTCGTTTTTTCTCTCCGGCGCATCGTCGCTGTTGATGGTCGGCCTTGCCGACATCGCGGCCGCACAGACCGAATTGCCCGGCATCACCGTCACGGCGCCGAGCCCGATCGTGCGCCGCAAGCCGGTCGCGCCGCCGACGCCGGTCCGCGTCTCGCGCGGCACCGCGCGCACCGCGCCGGCCACACCGCAACCGCAACCGCAACGACAACAGGCCGTCGCGCCGCAAGCGCCGCAGCAAGGCGTCCTGCCGATCGTCGCCGATCAGTTCGCCACCGTCACGGTGGTGCCGAACGACGAAATTCGTCGCTCCGGCGCGGCGACCTTAGGCGATCTCCTCAACAGCAAGCCCGGCATCACCGGATCGAGTTTCGCGCCGGGCGCATCGAGCCGCCCGATCATTCGCGGCCTCGACAGCAACCGCGTCGGCATCGTCGAGAACGGCATCGGTGGTGGCGGCGTCTCGGATCTCGGTGAGGATCATTTCGTGCCGATCGATCCGTTCGCGACCAATCAGGTCGAGGTGATTCGCGGCCCGGCGGCGTTGCGCTACGGCTCGACCTCGATCGGCGGCGTGGTCAGCGCCACCAACAATCGCATTCCCGACGCGCTGCCGGCCTGCGCCGCCGCCCCGTTTCAGAGCTATGGCCTGCCGGTGAAAGCCGCGCCGCTGGCGCAGCCGGGCTGCGTGACTGCGGAGACGCGCACCTCCTTCAACTCGGTCGATCGCGGCGTCGAGGGCGGCGTGCTGCTCGACGCCGGCGGCGGCAATGTCGCGGTTCATGCCGACGTCTACGGCCGCAAAGGCGGCGACTATTTCATTCCCGCTTATCCCTACCTGAACGATCCGAACCAGCCGTTCGACGGCAAGCAAGCCAATTCGCGGACCCAGACCAGCGGCGGCTCGATCGGCGGCTCATACATCTTCGATGGCGGCTTCATCGGCGCGGCGATCACGCAGAACGATGCGCTCTACGGCATTCCCGGCATCGAGCCGAGCAGCACGCGGACGCGCATCGACGCGAGGCAGACCAAGTTCACCGCCAAGGGGGAATATCGCCCCGATTCGGCGGCGATCGACGCCGTGCGCTTCTGGCTCGGCGCGACCGACTACAAGCACAATGAAGTCGGCCGCGAAAGTCCGGCCGACCCGGCGACAGACGCGGTGCATCAGATCTTTACCAACCGCGAGCAGGAAGGCCGCGTCGAGGTCCAACTCGCGCCGTTCGACGCGCGTTTCGCGGCGGTGACGACGGCGATCGGTGTGCAGGCCGGTCACCAAAATCTGACGGCGTCGAGCCCGGAAAATCCGGGCGCGCTGTACAATGGCCTGTTCAATCCGAACAGCAATTCGCGCGTCGCGGGCTATGTCTTCAACGAGTTGAAATTCAGCGAGACGACCAAGGCGCAGGTCGCGGCGCGGATCGAGCATGTCAGCCTCAACGGCGCGACGCCCGATTTTCCGGCGGACTTCGTGCCGGACGGCAGCCCGCAAGCGGCGATCGGGCGCAATCCATCGTTTACGCCGAAGAGCGGCAGCGTCGGCCTCATTCAGGCATTGCCGCACGGCCTCGTCGGCAGCATCACCGCGCAATATGTCGAGCGCGCGCCGAAGGCGGCCGAGCTGTTCTCGCGCGGTCCGCACGACGCGACCGTAACCTTCGACATCGGCAATCCGAACCTCAAGATCGAAACCGCGCAGACCATCGAAATCGGTTTGCGCCGCGCGACGGGGCCGCTGCGCTTCGAGGCGACGGCCTATTACACCAAGTTCAGCAACTTCATCTATCGCCGCCTCACCGGCGTGAAGTGCGGTGAGGATTTCGACTCCTGCGGCGTCGACACCGAGTTGAATCAGGCGGTCTATTCGCAGCGCGACGCGACGTTCCGGGGCGGCGAATTCCAGAGCCAGCTCGATGTCTCGCAGATCCATGGCGGTACCTGGGGCGTCGAGAGTCAGTTCGACATCGTCAAGGCGACGTTCAGCGACGGCACCAACGTGCCGCGCATCCCGCCGGTGCGCGCGGGCGGCGGACTGTTCTGGCGCGACGCCAACTGGCTCGCGCGCATCAACCTGCTGCACGCCTTCGCGCAAAACAACGTCGCCGAAATCGCCGAGACGCCGACGGCGGGCTACAACCTGCTCAAGGCCGAGATCAGCTACAAGACGGCGCTTGATCCGCGGGCGTTCGGCGCGCGCGAGATGCATGTCGGCCTCGTCGGCAACAACCTGCTGAACGAGAAGATCCGCAACTCGGTGGCCTTCAACAAGGATGAGATATTGCTGCCCGGCATCGGCGTGCGGGCATTCGCGAATTTGAAGTTCTGAGGGCTGATGGGTCGCGCCGGCGCGCTCCACACACCACGTCATCCCCCGCCGCTTGAGCGGGGATGACGTTGCTTGCGACAGCGCGCGATGATGACAATCACGCTCGCGCGAAATTCCAGTCCGGCTTCACCGGACCCGCCACGCCGTCGAAGGCGCCCTCGACCAGTTCGAGCACCAGCAGGCGTCTGGCATCGACCGGGCCGGGCATCGTCACGGTGCCCTTCGGGATCATTTTGAACCCGACACGGCTGTAATATGGCTCATCGCCGACCAGCAGGATCAGTTTTTGTCCGGCCGCGCGGGCGTCCGAGATGGCGCGGTCCAGCAGTTTGCGGCCGACGCCACGGCTGCGGAACGGCGGCTCCACCGTCAGCGGCCCGAGCATCAAGGCTGGGGTCTGGCCGATCCGGATCGGCAATTGCCGCACCGAGCCGACCAATAGCGTGCCGATCCGCGCGGTGAACGACAGGTCGAGCCGGTGATCGACATGCTCGCGCAGGCGATAGGCGCTCAGCACATAGCGGCCCGGCCCGAAGGTGCGGGCGTGCAACCGCTCGATGACCTGCGCGTCGTTGGCGGTCTCGGTGGCGATGGTGAGAGATAAATCTGTCATACTGATCGCGAATTAGCATCTCGTCGCGAGCCGGTCCATCATGCAACACGCGCCGCTGGTCGCATCGCACCAGCGCTTCCATCGCCGGCGACGGTGGCGAAGTTCGCGTCGGCTTGCCGAACAACCGCTAGCGCCACGTTTCGATGGCGGGCACACCGTGCAGCACCTCGGCGATCCGCAACCGTGTGCCTGGCGTCGTGCCGTCGGGCAGCGCATCGGCGGCGAAGAAGCCGCAGGCGACGATCTCGCGATTGGGCGCCGGCATCCGGTCCTGTCGAAACTGCCGCACCACGAAGATCGCGACGTGATCGCGTGGCGAGACGTGCGAATTGAAAAACACGCCGTGCAGCACGACGTCGCCCAATGGCACGATGCGGCCCTCCTCCAGCAACTCGCGACGCATCGCGGCTTCGAAGCTCTGGCCGACCTCGACGCCGCCGCCCGGCAGATGCCAGCCCGATACGTAGGAATGCTTGACCAGAAAGACGCGGCCGCTGTCGTCGATCACCACTGCGCGGGCGCCGAGCGTCATGCCGCGGGCGAACCGCCAGTAGAGATGAAACAGGCGTCGCAGCAACGGCTCGCAGGCACGGCGGATGGCATCGCGAGTCATGGTTTTGCACGCACTTGCGTCATGGCGCTCATCTTGCCAGAACGGATCGCAAATGTCCTTCGTCCTCGCCCATCTGTCCGATCCGCACGTGCCGCCGCTGCCGGTGGCGCGGCTGCGCGATCTCGCCGGCAAACGGCTGCTCGGTTATCTCAACTGGACCCGCAACCGCGTCAGCATCCATCGCCGCGATCTGCTCGACGCGCTGGTGGCGGACCTGCAGGCGCAGCACCCGGACCACATCGCGGTCACTGGCGACGTCGTCAATCTCGGGCTCGACGCCGAGTTCGCGCCATCGCTGCAATGGCTGCGAGGTGTCGGCGCGCCCGGTGACGTGACGCTGATCCCGGGCAATCACGATGCCTATGTGCGCGGCGCATTGGAGCGCTTTTGCAAAACCTTCGATCCGTATCTGCGCGGCGACGATGACGCGTCGGGTTTTCCGTTCCTGCGCCGGCGCGGGCCGGTCGCTTTGGTCGCCGTGTCGTCCGGCGTGCCGACGCCGCCGCTGATGGCGACCGGGTGGCTCGGCGGACCGCAACGTGACGCGCTCGATGCGATGCTGGCGCAGCTGGCGGATGAGCCGGTGTTTCGTGTGCTGCTGATCCATCATCCGCTGCGCTCGGCGCAGAGCCACAAGCGCCTCACCGACGCGCCGCAGTTGCTTGAAATATTGAAGCATCGCGGCGTCGAACTGGTGCTGCATGGCCATGACCACGTTCACGCGACAATTCATGTCGATGGCCCGCGCGGGCCGATCCCCGTCATCGGCGTGCCGTCCGCGTCGTCGATCGCGCACGGCCATCGCCCGGCGGCGGCTTATAATCTGTTCGCGATCGACGGCGGCCATGGCGCGTGGCGCTGCATGCAGACGGTGCGGGGATTCGGCGACGGCGCGGCGGTCAGCGAGCTGGAACGGGTCAGGCTGGTTTAGCAGGGCATCGTGTCCCGAGCGCGATGCGGTGCGTCGTCCTCGACGTGCCGCATTGCTGAATCAGGACCGTTACCAGGCTGCCTTCGTGCCGCCCAGGCTCAGCGGCGCATCGCTTCGGGCCGGAGATGGCCCTCACGAACGACTCAAAACCCGCGCTGCGCGACCACCAGCGCCAGCCCGAACAATGCGATCATCCCGACCACAACGCCGAGCACGAAACTCAGCGCGCGGCCACGCGGCTTTGCCGGCTTTGGTGGATCGATCGGCATCGGCGTCGCCACCATCGCGTGCTCGCGCTCGATCATGCGACGCGCGACGTAATCGGTGACGGCCTTCACGATCGCATCAGTGTCGTGCGATTCGGCCAGCACGATGCGGCCGTAGCGGGTGTCCTGCACGAAACGATACAGCCGCTTGTCGCGCCCCATCAGCACATGCGCGACGACGTCGATCCACAGCCGCGGCGTGTCGCCCTGGCTGATGCCGCGATCGAACAGATCGATGCGATCAGGAATTTCGTTGAACAACGGATCGAGCGCCTCGCTGAGAATTTCCAGCCGCGCCACCTCGGCGTCGCGCAGGTCGACGACGACGCCGGTGCGCCCGGCGGCTTCGATCCGGGCCTGCCGCAACGCATCGCGCAGCCGCATCGGTCGCTCTGGCCCGTTTGTGGTATGCGCGTCCGTCATCGCTGACTGCCTTCTGCGGGAACTCGACCCAGTGAGCCTATCAGCAACCATAAGCGCGCAAAAGGCCGTTTGTTCACAACGGCTTGTTCTCTCTCCTGACAAACTGGCGGCAAAACGCCGACGGCCTCCCCCGGAGCAAACCGAAAGAGGCCGTCAACAAATCGTCCGTGGGTGCGACCGCTCAGGTCGTCGTGCGGTTCGGTTCTTCCACGATGGAGAAACGCACGCCGGCGCGATGGCGGTTCTCTTCCGAGACCACCTTCCAGGCGTCCTCGGCCTCCTTGCGGGACTTGAACGGACCTTGAACCTGCGCCGATCCCTCCACCAGCTTGTGGAAGTTCATCGAGCCGAATTCGCCGCCGATTACCCAGAAATTGCTACCGCTCATCGAAGTCTCCTGTCACTCGGATCGTCATCGCCACATCCGCAGCGTTAAACACCAATCTGGAGAAATACGCCAGACACGGCAACGCGGTCGAGCCCGCCGGCGCATCATCCCGGACGGTATGCGCGGCAACGCCAATTAAATCGCGATGCCGGGTTGTCGCGCGGCCTCGCCATCCCCAAGTCCATGCAACGGCATCTTTCGCCGTCGCATCATTCCATTCACGAGAGTCCCTCATGTCATTTTATGATTCCGCCGTGCCGGCCTATTTGCAAATGCTCAGCAGCCTCTCCGCCAGCCTGACCAAGGCCGAGACCTACGCCGCCGCGAAGAAGATCGAGCCCGCCACGTTGCTCGGTCTGCGACTGTTTCCCGACATGCTGCCGCTGAGCCGTCAGATTCAGCTCGCCTGTGATTTCGCGACCAAGGGCGCGGCGCGCCTGACCGGCAGCGACATTCCCTCGGTGCCCGACACCGAGACGACGTTCGCCGAGTTGCAGCAGCGGGTCGCCAAAACCGTCGATTACCTGAAATCGTTCAAGCCGGCGCAGTTCGACACCGCGGAAACCCGCGAGATCACTTTCCCGACCGGCCCCGGCAAGACGACCACTTTATCCGGCCGGCAATTCCTCACCACTTTCTCGCTGCCGAGCTTCTATTTTCATGTCACGACCGCGCACGGCATTTTGCGGATGGCGGGCCTCGACGTCGGCAAGCGGGATTTCCTCGGCGCGGCGTGAGGCGCGTAGCACAATCATCCAGCCGACCGGCCGTCTCAGGCACAGGCCTGCTGCGGCCGACCGTATCGGCGGATGAATTTTCCGGCTTTGAAATGCCTCGCCGAAGCGCATTGCAATACGCACCGCAATGCACAATTCGAACCCATACGTAACCAATGGACATAGCCAAATGACCAAACCGACCAAACTTCTAGAGCCCTATCAGCTTGGCCCGATCACGCTGACCAACCGCACCGTGATGGCGCCGCTGACCCGCAACCGCGCCGTCGAAGGCATGGTGCCGAACCCGCTGGCGATCGAGTATTACGGCCAGCGCGCCACCGCCGGCCTGCTCATCACCGAAGCGAGCCAGGTGTCACAGCAGGGCCAGGGCTATCAGGACACGCCCGGCATCTACACCAAGGAGCAGGTCGCCGGCTGGAAGAAGGTCACGGACCGCGTCCACAAGGACGGCGGCCATATCTTCATTCAGCTCTGGCATGTCGGCCGCATCTCCCACACCGATTTGCAGAAGGATAACGGCAAGCCCGTCGCGCCGTCCGCGGTTCAGGCCAAGGGCAAGACCTTCGTCGGCGGCAAGTTCGTCGATGTCTCCGAGCCCCGCGCGCTGGAGATCGGCGAAATTCCGGCGATCATCGACAGCTTCCGCAACGCCGCCTCGCTGGCGATCGAGGCCGGCTTCGACGGCGTCGAGATTCATGGCGCCAATGGTTATCTGCTTGATCAGTTCGCCAAGGACGGCGCCAACAAGCGCACCGACGCCTATGGCGGCTCGATCGAAAACCGCGCCCGTCTGATGCTCGAAATCGCCAAGGCCGTGGCCGACCAGATCGGTCCCGAGCGGACCGGCATTCGCCTGTCGCCGGTGACGCCCGCCAACGATATCTCGGACAGCAACCCGCAGCCGTTGTTCGATTACATCGTCGATCAACTCAGCGCGCTGAAGCTGGTCTTCATCCACGTCATCGAGGGTGCGACCGGCGGCCCGCGCGACGTCGCGCCGTTCGATTATGCCGGCCTGCGCAACCGCTTCAAGGGCGCTTACATCGGCAACAACGGTTACGACCTGGCGCTGGCGGAGAGGACGCTGCAATCCGGCGCGGCCGATCTGATCGCGTTCGGCAAACCGTTCATCTCGAATCCGGATCTGGTCGAGCGGTTCCGCACCGGCGCGCCGCTCAACGAAGGTGACAAGGCCACGTTCTACGGCGGCGGCGAAAAGGGCTACACGGACTACCCAACGCTGAAAGAGAAGCGGCAAGCGGCGGAGTAGTCGGGACACATCACTGCGAGCGATCTTGGCGACTGTCACGACAGCCGCCGAGATCGCGAAGCGATCGAGTCTTCATTTCGATTGAAGGAGACTGGATCGCTTCGTCGCCAAAGTTGCGCGAAGCAGATGAACGTCGGCTTCGTCGCGACGACGACTTTTATCTCAAGCCACCGCGGGCAGATCGCGTTCGCCATTGGCCACGCGGAAAGCGGCGCGTTCGGCCTCACGCGCCGAGCGAAACAGTCGGCCCTCGAGTGAGAAAAAGCGTTGCGTCGCGGCGAAGAAGCGAAAGCCGCCGGGATTGCGAACCACAATGCCGGCCGCCTGCGAACTGACTTCAATGATGTACGTATCTGACATGCGAATCGCCTCGGCTGACTTCGCCCCAACAATCCACCATGACGACGAACGTTCCGTGACGTGCCCAAGACAGAGGCAACTGGTCGCGCGGCGAGCGGCGTCGTGGAAATGCGACGAAAGAAACCGGCGGCATTCACGTTGATCGTTCCCTTTCCCGCGCGATGTCGTGCATCGTCGGCGAGAGGGAACGCAGAGCAGTCATGCCGCCGACGAACGTGCGTCGCCTACTGAAATCCGTCCCATCCCGCATCCGGCCGGAACCGTTCGCCATACTTGTCCGCCAACAGGTGGAGCGTGCCGACGATGTTTTGGACGCCTCGCTGCCGCGCGTAATGCAACGGCCCGCCCCGGAACGGCGCGTAGCCGGTGCCGAAGATCATCGCGCCATCGACCGCATCCGCGTTATCGACGATGCCCTCGCGCAGGCACGCGACGCAGACATTCGACATCGGCAGAATCAGCCGGTCGATCATCTCCTGCACCGGCTCGGCCGAACTTTCGGTCAGCGCGGATTTCACGGCCTTGCCGTCGGTCCACGTGTAGAAGCCCTTGCCGGTCTTCTTGCCGAGTTCGCCGCGATTGACCTTGTCGCGCAGCCAGGCCGGCGTCGGCGGCAGCAGGTCGCCGTAATGCGCGCGCAGCATGTCGCCGACCGCGAGGCAGATATCGAGCCCGACCTGATCGGCGAGTTCGATCGGTCCCATCGGCATGCCGAATTTCTCCGCCGCCGCGTCGATCACCGTCTTGTCGATCTTTTCCTCGATCATCATGATCGCCTCAAGCATGTAAGGCGTCAGCGCGCGGTTGACGAGAAAGCCGGGCGACGATTTCACCGCCAGCGGCAGGCGATCGATCGCGCCGACGAAAGCCAGCGCGCGCTTTTTCATCTCGGCATCGGTACCGTCGTGATCGACCACCTCGACCAGTTGCAGGCGCGATACCGGATTGAAGAAATGCAGACCCAGCAGCCGATCCGGCCGCTGCAACCCGCCGCGCAGATCCTGCAACGGAATACTCGACGTGTTGGTGGCGAGGATCGCGTCATGCTTGATGCGCGGCTCGAGCGCGGCGAAGATTTTCTGCTTCAGTTCGCGATTTTCCGACACCGCCTCGATGATCAGATCGGCGTTGCGGACGCCCTCGCCATCGAGATCGGGGATCAGCCGATCGAGCGCGTCGCGCTGCGCGGTGCGCTTGCGGATGATCTTGTCATACAATTGCG
>JAQGJY010000172.1 GCA_028290325.1 Tardiphaga sp. | reverse complement strand
CGCGACGACGGCCGCGAAACTCGCGGACGCAAATGATCCAGGCCGGGTTCGACCAGCGTTTGCTCAACAACCTCTTGGTCGCGCTATCGTGGATGATGCCGCGATTGCCCATAAACCATCCGCGCGCCGGCGTCGCGACAATCTCTCCGAACGGCGTGACGCGATTTTGCAGGGGCATCAATGGCCTCTCGTGTCATTGCGAGCCAACCCGATCTGGCTGTTCGCCAACTCAGATCGGGCGGAGCAATCCAGCGGCACCGAGCAAACTTGAACTGCTTCGTCACGCGGGTTCCTCGACATCGGGAATTGCCTGCTCCTAGCAATGACGGCGCGTCGATCGCTAAGCCGCGCCATCGCGCAGCGGCGGCGCGAAGGCCAGCCCGAGATCCCACGGAAAGAAAATCCAGGTGTCCTGCGAGACTTCCGTGATGAAGGTATCGACCAGCGGGCGGCCCATCGGCTTGGCATAGACGGCGGCGAAATGCGCGTCGGGCAGCATTTCGCGCACCATCCGCGCGGTCTTGCCGGTGTCGACCAGATCATCGACGATCAACAATCCCTTGCCGGTGCCGCCGCCGAGCTGCATCGTGGCGTCCGATACGCCTTTCAGCAGCTGCAACCGGCTCTGCTTGGTATGGTCGTAGCTGGTGATGCACACCGTATCGATCACGCGCACACCGAGTTCGCGTGCCACGATCGCGGCCGGCACCAGGCCACCGCGCGTGATCGCGACGATCGCGTGAAACGGCCCGGCGCTATTCAGCCGCCATGTCAGCGCGCGGCAGTCGCGGTGGAACTGATCCCACGATACCGGAAACGCGCGACCGGCGCGTTCCTCGGCGCTCATTTCCGGATGCTCGGCCATTCACTGCCTCCTTGAGACACTCGTCATTCCGGGGCACGCGCGATGGCGCGCGACAACCCGGATCACTTCGCGACGTTCAGCCCGGCCAGCATGGCCTTGATCGCCGCGATCGCGGCGGCAAGCTTCTCGGGATCGCGCGAGCGCACCACGAGGCTGGTGTTCGGCTTGTTGTCCTCGCCGAGAAACGGATAGCTGCCGATCATCGTGTCGGGATGGGCCTTGGCGATCTCGCGCAGCGGGCCGCCGATGTCGCCCTCGCGCGCATTGGCCTTCACGCTGTCCGACAGCATCCGCACGCCGGATTTCAGTTTCGGCGCGACGATGTCCATCATCGCCTGCATGATCGAGGGCACGCCGGCCATGACCACGACGTTCTCGATCATGAATCCCGGAGCCAGAATCGTCGCGCTCTGGATCAGGTCCGCGCCGTCCGGAATGCGCGCCATTCGCATCCGGGCCTCGTTCATCTCCGCCGGCGTGAAGCGCTGCGCGAAGCGCGCGACCACATCCGGGTGATGATCGATGCCGACCCCGAACGCCTTGGCGACGCTGTCGGCGGTGATGTCGTCATGCGTCGGCCCGATGCCGCCCGTGGTGAAGACGTAGGTATAGCGGCTGCGCAAGGCGTCGAGCGCCTCGATGATCGCGGCCTCGTCGTCGGAGACGACCCGCACCTCGGTGAGGTCGATGCCGATATTGGTCAGATACTCGGCGATGAAGCCGATATTCTTGTCCTTGGTCCGGCCGGACAGAATCTCGTCGCCGATCACAAGAATTCCCGCAGTGACGATGTCGCTCATAATCTTTCCATTCCTTCACCGCGCCCGCCGCGGCATGTTTGCCTCCGCGCTGCACCAAAGTCACCAGCCATGCTGGTGAAACAAGCAACGTCGCGCCCTATTTTCAGGCAACCAGCGGATAGCGGCGGCAAATGCCATCCTCCGATGCATATCGCGCCGCGCCGGCTCTTGCTACCACCCCTTTTTGTCATGCACACTCGCGTGACAGTGTGGATGAAGCATCACGATGGCAGTCGCGTTTGACGAAATGAACCTTCCCGGTGGCGGCAGCCGCCCGGCCTATGAGGAATTGTCCCGCTGGCTGAAGGAAACGCCGGCCGACGCGCTCGAACACCGCAGGCAGGAAGCCGAGCTGCTGTTCCGCCGGATCGGCATCACCTTCGCGGTCTATGGCGAGGCCGAATCGACCGAACGCCTGATTCCGTTCGACGTCATCCCGCGGATCATGTCGGCGATGGAATGGAGCCTGCTCGAACGCGGGCTGAAGCAGCGCGTCAAAGCCATCAACATGTTCCTGCGCGACATCTATCACGGTCGCGATATCCTGCGCGCCAACATCATCCCGGACGACCTGATTTTCCAGAACCCGGTGTTCCGGCCGGAAATGAACGGCCAGGACGTGCCGCACGACGTCTACGTCCACATCGCCGGCATCGATATCGTCCGCACCAATCCGGATGAGTTTTTCGTTCTCGAGGACAACGCCCGCACGCCGTCCGGCGTGTCCTATATGCTTGAAAACCGCGAAATCATGATGCGGCTGTTTCCGGATCTGTTCTCGCGGCATCGCGTGGCGCCGGTCGAGAAATATCCGGATGAATTGCTGTCGTGTTTGCGCTCGGTCGCGCCGCACTCCGCCTCGCAGGAGCCAACCGTCGCCCTGATGACGCCGGGCATCTACAACTCCGCTTACTACGAACACTCGTTTTTGGCCGACAAGCTCGGCGTCGAACTGGTCGAAGGCCGCGACCTCATCGTCAAGAACGACGAAGTCTTCATGCGGACCACCGAGGGCCTGAAGCGGGTCGATGTGATCTACCGCCGCGTCGATGACGATTACCTCGATCCGCTGTCGTTCCGGCCGGACTCGGCCTTGGGCGTGCCGGGCCTGATGTCGGCCTACAAGGCCGGCAACGTGACGCTGGCCAACGCCGTCGGGACCGGCATCGCCGACGACAAAGCGGTCTATAGCTACATGCCGCAGATCGTGAAGTTCTATCTCGGCGAAGAACCGATCCTCAAGAACGTGCCGACCTGGCGCTGCCGCGAGTCGGAAGACCTGGCTTACGTGCTCGATCATCTGAGCGAACTCGTCGTCAAGGAAGTCCACGGCTCCGGCGGCTATGGCATGCTGATCGGTCCGGCCGCGACCAAGGCGACGATCGAGGCGTTCCGCAACAAGTTGAAGCGCGAGCCGGAAGGCTTCATCGCGCAACCGACGCTGGCGCTGTCGACCTGTCCGACCTGCACGGCATCGGGTCTCGCGCCGCGCCATGTCGATCTGCGGCCGTTCGTGCTGACCGGCCGCGAGAACGTCACGATCGTACCCGGCGGCCTCACCCGCGTCGCGCTGAAGGAAGGCTCGCTGGTCGTCAATTCAAGCCAGGGCGGCGGCACGAAAGACACATGGATCCTGGATGATTGAGTTGGCTGTAATCCATCGTTGCGGAATTCGTCGTCGGCCTTCGCCGGTGACGACTATCCGGAATCGCATCATGTTCGTCTCGACCAGACTCCGGATTCGCCTGCGCCTTCGCGCTTCGCGCCCCGGGATGACGCCGCTCAGGTAACCCATGCTGTCGCGCACCGCTGAAAATCTCTATTGGCTCGCCCGCTACGTCGAACGCGCGGAGTATCTCGCGCGCACCATCGAGGCGACGTTGCGCGTCTCCGCGCTGCCGAACACCTATGTCGGCCAGACCAACGAATGGGACTCGGCGCTGCTCACCGCAGGCGTCGGCGTCAGCTTCTACAGCAGCCACGCCGTCGCCGACGAAGCCAGCGTCAT
>JAQGJY010000101.1 GCA_028290325.1 Tardiphaga sp. | reverse complement strand
GCGCCCGGCGTGTCCGCCAGGGCGCAGGCCAGCACCACGCCGGGAAAGCCGCCGCCACTGCCGAGATCAACCCAGATTTTTGCGTTCGGGGCCAACGGCAGAAGCTGTAGTGAATCGGAAATATGCCGCGTCCAGAGCTGCGGCAGCGTCGATGCCGCAACGAGATTGGTCTTGGCCTGCCATTGCAACAGCAGTGCGATGTAGGCATCGAGCCGCTTCAGGATATCCTGTGAAACCGGGGTCAGTTTTAGCGCGGCCTTGCGATCGCTCGCCAGATCGGATGGCGATAGCGCTTGGGTCGGCTGGTCGCGCTGGGCCATCAGGCTTGCCGTGCGGTTTGCGGCTTACGCGCCTGCCGACGCAAATAAGCCGCCAGAATGCCGAGTGCCGCCGGCGTCAGCCCGTCGAGACGCCCCGCTTGGCCGACGGTCATCGGCCGATGCAGGTTCAGTCGATTGCGCGCCTCGTTCGACAGGCCGGGGACATCGGCATAGTCGATGCCGACAAGACTCAGCCCCTCATCGCGGCGGAAGGCGGCGACGTCGGCGGTCTGGCGCTTGAGATAGACGTCGTATTTGGCATCGATCTCGAGATGCTCTGATATTTTCGGGCTGATCGACGTCAGCTCCGGCCAGATCTGCGCGACCCGGGCAAAATCGACCTCGGGATAGGCCATCAGCTCGAAGGCTGACCGACGGACACCGTCGTGATTGAGCGCGAGCCCATGCGACGCGGCCTGATTCGGCGTGATCACCAGCGATCGCGCCAGCGCCTTGGCCTGCCCCAGCGCCGCCATCTTGGCGGCATGAAACGCGCCCCGCGCCGCGCCGACGCAGCCGAGCGCGATGCCTTTGGCGGTCAGCCGCTGATCGGCATTGTCCGCCCGCAGCGTCAGCCGGTACTCGGCACGCGAGGTGAACATCCGATACGGCTCGCTGACCCCGCGCGTGACCAGGTCGTCGATCATCACGCCGAGATAGCCATCGGCGCGGTCGAACACGATCGCATGGCCGCCACCGGCGGTCCGGGCGGCGTTCAGACCGGCGACAAGTCCCTGCGCCGCAGCCTCTTCATAGCCGGTGGTGCCGTTGATTTGGCCGGCGAGATAAAGTCCTGGCAGCCGCTTGGCTTGCAAGGTGGCATCGAGCTCGCGCGGATCGACATGGTCATATTCGATCGCATAGCCCGGCCGGACCATCGTCACATGTTCAAGACCGGGAATAGTCGCGAGAATCGCCCGCTGAACGTCCTCAGGCAGTGAGGTCGAGATCCCGTTTGGATAGACCGTGGTATCGTCCAGTCCTTCCGGCTCCAGAAAGATTTGATGGCCGTCGCGGTCGCCGAAGCGGACGATCTTGTCCTCAATCGACGGGCAGTAACGCGGTCCGCTCGATTGGATTTGTCCGGAATACATCGGCGAGCGATGCACATTGGCGCGGATCACGTCATGCGTCGCCGGCAGCGTCCGCGTGATGCCGCATTGGATTTGCGGCGTCGTGATGCGCTCGGTGAGCATGGAAAACGGCTCGGCCGGATCGTCGCCCGGCTGCATTTCGACAGCGGACCAATCGATCGTCGCGCCGTCGAGTCGTGGCGGCGTGCCGGTTTTGAGGCGGCCGAGCGTAAACCCGATCCGTTCGAACGTGTTCGACAGCCCCAGCGAGGGCTTTTCGTCGATTCGCCCAGCAGGCCAGGACCGTTCGCCGAGATGGATCAGTCCGCGCAGAAAGGTCCCGGTCGTGACGACAACGGCACGGCTAGCCAGTTCGCGGCCATCTGCCAGGCAGACTCCAGCGAGCACGCCATCCTTCACAACGAGATCGCCGACCTCCCCTTCGATCACCGTCAAATTGGCAGTCTCGGCGATAGCCGCCTGCATCGCGGCCAGATAGAGCTTGCGGTCGGCTTGCGCGCGGGGACCGCGCACGGCGGGGCCCTTACGGCGGTTGAGCATCCGAAACTGGATACCGGCGGCGTCGGCGACGCGGCCCATTAATCCGTCGAGGGCGTCGATCTCACGAACCAGATGGCCTTTGCCAAGCCCGCCGATTGCTGGATTGCAGGACATAATGCCGATCGTGGCGCACTGATGCGTCACCAGAGCGGTTGTGGCGCCCATTCGCGCGGAGGCCGCTGCGGCTTCGCAGCCGGCGTGGCCGCCCCCAATCACGATTACATCAAACTTTGTCAGCATCCGGCTGTTTCTAGTCCTGATCGGAAAAACCTCAAGACGAATCTGACCGTGCTGTTTCACATGAAACATCCACCCGCTGTTTCACGTGAAACACGCGCATGGTTAACAATTGTTTCACGTGAAACGGGTGCTATTTGCCGACGCAAAACGTGCTGAAAATGGAGCCTAATACGTCCTCGACGTCGACACGTCCGACCAAGCGCCCGAGATCATGGGTCGCCGCCCGCAGGTGCTCGGCGACGATCTCAACGTCCGCTGGCGAGCTAACCGCGGCCCTTAGATTGCCCGCAGCCTGATGCAGCAAGGTCCGATGGCGGGCGCGGGTGATGACCGACGTCTCATCCGCAAAAAAGGTTCCGGCAAAACGCACCAAAGCGGCGGTGAGCTCCGGGATACCAGCTCCGGACGACGCCGAGATCCAATGGCACGGCCAGCCGCGATCCGGCAACATCCGTTCTGGCACGCTCGTCAGATCATCGACCTTGTTGCGGATCACCCAAAATCCGGCCTGCCCCTGCGCCATCCAGTCTTCAAGCCCGTCATCAAGGGACCGCGCCTGGGCATCGACCAGCCATAGCCGCAGATCGGCATCGGCGGCGCGGGCGCGAGCCCGGCGGACCCCTTCCTGCTCGACCGGATCATCACTCTCGCGAATGCCGGCGGTGTCGATCACCGTCACCGGATAGCCATCGAGGTCGAGATGAAGTTCGATGATGTCCCGCGTCGTCCCGGCCCGGGGCGACACGATTGCGATCTCACGTCGCGCCAACTGGTTCATCAGCGTCGATTTGCCGACATTCGGCGGCCCGACAATAGCGATGACCAGCCCGTCGCGCAGCCGCTCGCCGCGCCCCTGCACCGCCAGGACGCCTTCGATCTCGCTGAGCAGCGCGCCAACCCGCTCCAGCGCTGGTCCGACCAGGTCTGACGGCACGTCGCCTTCGTCGGCAAAATCGATACTCGCCTCAACCAAAGCCGAAGCCTCGATGATCTGCCGCCGCCAATCCCGGGCGCGATCACCCAACAAGCCGTTGAGCTGCCGCATCGCCTGCCGGCGTTGACGCTCGGTGTCGGCGTGGATCAGATCGTCCAGCGCTTCGGCCTCCGTCAGGTCGATCTTGCCGTGCTCGAAAGCCCGCCGCGTGAATTCGCCGGGCTCCGCCGCGCGTAGCCCATCGATCCGTTCGAGCGCCGCGATCAGCGCAGCCAATACGGCGCGGCTGCCGTGAATGTGCAGCTCGGCCACATCCTCTCCAGTCGCGCTGGCCGGACCTGGAAACCAAAGAATGATAGCATCATCAATGACTTCCCGCGCAGCATTGTGCAATGCAGCACGGGTCGCGACGCGGGCGGCGGGCAGTCGCCCGGCCAGTTGCCTCAGCACCGTGCCGGCGTGTGATCCGGACACCCGAACCACAGCGATCGCGGTGGGCGGCCGTCCTGAGGAAAGCGCGAAGATGGTTTGATCCTGCGGATGCATGTCTCTATGTCGCCGCGCGGCCCCGACCGCGCAACACAAAAGAAAACGGCGCTGACCCGCTGGCCAGCGCCGTTACATCAGGTGAACTGCCCGACGCCGCTACGTATTCATCGAGTCGAAGAATTCGGCGTTGTTTTTGGTGTTGCGAAGCTTGTCGAGCAGGAAGTCGATCGCATCCATCGTGCCCATCGGATTGAGAATCCGGCGCAGCACGTACATCTTCTTGAGAAGCTGCGGATCGGTGATGAGCTCTTCCTTGCGCGTGCCGGAGCGCGAGATGTCGATCGCGGGGAACGTGCGCTTGTCGGACACCTTGCGGTCGAGGATGAGCTCGGAATTACCCGTACCCTTGAATTCCTCGAAGATCACTTCGTCCATGCGGCTGCCGGTATCCACCAAGGCCGTCGCGATGATCGTCAGCGAACCGCCCTCTTCGATGTTGCGCGCGGCACCAAAGAAGCGCTTCGGCCGTTGCAGCGCATTGGCATCGACGCCACCGGTCAGCACCTTGCCGGAGGACGGCACCACAGTGTTGTAGGCGCGGCCGAGGCGGGTAATCGAATCCAGCAGGATGACAACATCCCGGCCGTGTTCGACCAGGCGCTTGGCCTTCTCGATTACCATTTCCGCGACCTGAACGTGGCGCGTCGCCGGTTCGTCGAACGTCGAGGAGACGACCTCGCCCTTCACCGAACGCTGCATATCCGTGACTTCTTCCGGCCGCTCGTCGATCAGCAGCACGATCAGATAGCATTCCGGGTGATTGGCCGTGATCGAATGCGCGATGTTCTGCATCAGCACGGTTTTGCCGGTGCGCGGCGGCGCCACGATGAGGCCGCGCTGGCCTTTGCCGATGGGCGCCATCAGATCGATGATGCGCGTGGTGTAGCGCTCCGGAGTGGTCTCCAGCTTGATCCATTCCAGGGGGCTGATAACGGTGAGCTCGTCGAAGGCGGGCAGTTTGCGGGCGCCCTCGGGGTCTTCGCCGTTGATCTCGGTCAGGCGATGGAGCT
>JAQGJY010000069.1 GCA_028290325.1 Tardiphaga sp. | reverse complement strand
TCGTAGGTCTTCATAATCCGGTCAATGGCGGCTTCCATATTGTCCTCACATCCAGAACCGAGCGTGCCGCTATCTCCGGCCGCTTGCTGCAAACTAGGAAGGCGAATTGCGTGATTCAAGCCTTGCCAGCGCGCAGCCCTAGCCCAACCGGGCCTTGCCCCGACAGCACAGTCCGCCGAGCCGGGTTCCCGATGCCTGACTTAATCCGGTCGATGGAAATGGCGGTGGAGGCCAAAAAACAAAATGGAACCCGAGCCGGCGAGGTCCAGCTGTCACGGTTTGTTCTCGGAGAACGAACGGGGGCCGCATTTTCGCGAGCCGGCAAACCTTAAGAAACGATGACTGTGGGCCACCCCGCGAACGTAACTGACCGCGCGTCGAGCCACGCCTGTGCGTTCGTCATCGCGCGACGATTTCGTTCGCTGCTTGTTTGCTCAGAGCGTGGTCTGCTTGGCGCCGCATTCCTTGCAGACGAACGGCACGCGGGTTTCGCCCTTCGGTGCCTTGACGCGATTGGGCGCGCCGCATTTGCCGCAGGTCGTCTCGATCCGCGTCTCGCCCTGCTTGACCGCCAAAGTCTTGTGCTCGATCGCCTCGCGCATCAGACGTTCGGCTTCTTCGCGCATCGCTTGTTTGGACATAGGGCCTCGGGGATTTGTGTTCGAGCCAGTATAGCGAGACGCGAGGCGCGCGTCACCCGATCACGCGGTTCGGCAAGTTGCCCAAGCACCAGGTCCGCAAAAGCAAATCGGCCCCTCCTTCGCGGGAGAGACCGATTCAACCGGAGGGCAATCCGGCTTTTAGGAAGGCTTGGAGGCTCACGCAGGCGGCGCGCGCGAGAACGCCGCAATTCAGGTCGCAAATCTTAACAAGGTTGAACCATGCGAGATTCAGCTTTCGTTAAGCATCATCATCCGGCCGCTTGATGCGGTCTTGGTTTTCTTTGGGGCCGCCGGTCTTGCGCCGGCTGGCCCGTCCGCGACGGCGTTAACGCAAGTTTCAAAGGCGATAGAGGATCTGGTCGGTCCAGAAACGCTCCAGACGATGCAGCGACTTGTTCAGCGTGGCGAACTCGTCATTCGAGATGCCGCCGACCTGCTCCACCGTCTTGACGTGCTTCTGATACAAAGCGTCGACGATCTTGCGGATTTCCTGGCCCTGCGCGGTCAGGCTGATGCGAACCGAGCGGCGATCGACGCGGCTGCGCTTGTGATCGAGGAAGCCGAGTTCGACCAGCTTCTTCAGATTGTAGGAGACGTTGGAGCCGAGATAATAACCACGGGTGCGCAGTTCGCCTGCGGTCAATTCCTTATCACCGATGTTGTACAGCAGCAGCGCCTGCACCGAGTTGATGTCGTTGCGACCGCGACGGTCGAACTCATCCTTGATGACGTCGAGCAGGCGGCGATGCAGCCGCTCCACCAATGTGAGGGCTTCGAGATAAAGCGGCTGGACCGGCTTGTCGGCGGAGTGATCGAGGGTGTCGATCGCGGTTGCAACTGACTTCATGGTGATGCGTCCCTGTTGTCGTTTTTATCGACTTATTCGACGAAACTTGTGTCTCGCCTGATGACCTGACCTTAGGGGAGCGTGCTTGAAGATCGGCTTAAATAAGACAATAAAGAGATCATGAATTTAAGACAGTAAATCGCATGTTAAGCCCGTCAAATGCGGGTTTTTGCAATATTTGATTCACGTCGTCGGGGGGTTTGTTCCCGCTTCGTGCGCGGCACGTGTCGCGTTTGGAAACAGCATCGTTCAAATTGGAAACACCCGCTTCATGAAGATGACCGGCGCGTTAGGGTGAACCAAAAATGATCGCGAAAATTATCCGACAATTTTCGCGGAAGTCGCGGGGCATCTCGGTCGTCATAGCCAGAAGTGGCGTTGCTCGGCATCGAGAATCATCACGACGCGGCAATCCACTCCTTTTCTGCAGCAGGACAGAGCTGGATTGCATCGCTCGTTTGAAGGTCGGCCCGCAGCCGACCTTCAAACGGCCGGCATGACGGAAACCTGCCCTACGCCACGCCCCGCGTCCGACCGTCCCAATAAGGCGCGCGCAGCGCCTTGCGGTCGATCTTGCCGAGCCCGGTGACCGGAATGGCATCGACGAAGTCGATCGTCTTGGGCGACCACGGCGCGCCGCGCCTGTCCTTGACGTAAGCCTGCAATTCGGACGCGGCGTTGTTCGCCCCCGGCTTGAGCACGACGAAGGCCTTGACGGCCTCGCCCCACTTGTCGTCGGGAATGCCGATCACGGCGGCGGAGGCGACGGCGTGATGCGCCATCAAGGCGTCCTCGACCTCGCGGGGATAGATGTTGAAGCCGCCGGAGATGATCATGTCCTTGGTGCGATCGACAATATAGAGGTAGCCCTCCGCATCCTTGACCGCGACGTCGCCGGTATGCAGCCAGCCGCCGCGAAACGCTTCCTCGGTGGCCTCCGGGCGCTTCCAGTAGCCGTCCATGACGATCGCGCCGCGGACGCAGATTTCGCCGGGCTCGCCGATGCCGACTTCGCGCATCTCGGCATCGAACAATTTGACGTCGCACATCGGCGACGGCCGCCCGCACGAGCCGAGACGGCCGGGCTTGCTGTCGTCGTGATCGGCCTTCCGCATCGTGGTGACGCATTGCGGCGCTTCAGTCTGGCCATAAAGCTGCATGAAGACCGAGCCGAAGATCGCGATGCCTTCGCGCAGCCGGTCGGGCGACATCGGCGCCGCGCCATAGACGATCAAGTCGAGCGACGACATGTCGTATGTGTCGCGCAACGCCGGCGCGTCGATCAGCGCATAGATCAGCGTCGGCACCAGGAAGGTCGCGTTGATGCGCTCCTCGGCCACGGTGCGGCAATAGGTTTCCGCGTCGAAGCCGTTGACGAGGCGCGCGTAGCCGCCGCGCATCACAACCGGAAACAGGGTGATGCCGGCGGCATGGCTGATCGGCGTCGCGGCAAGATAACGGATATCGACGGGCCAGTCCCAGTCGGCATAGAGCGTCATCGACATCGCGGTGATCGCGCGATGCGGCAGCATCACGCCCTTGGAGCGGCCGGTGGTGCCGCCGGTATAAGCCAGCCAGGCGATCGCATCGGTGTCGCTGTCGTCGATCAGCGGCGCCGGTGTCAATGCGTCGAAACCAGCAAGGCAATCACGGGCGCCGTCGACCGCGCCGAACGACAGCAGATGGGTCAGCGACGGCGCGCGGGATTTGATCGCGCGGCCACGCGGCGCGAATTTTCCCGCCTCGACGATAACGGCATCGATCTCGGCATCCTCGACGATGAAAGCGTGATCGTCCTCGGCCGCCATCGGGTGCAGCGGCGTATAGCGCAGGCCCATCACGGCAGCGGCGCAGATCGCGGCCCAGGATTCGGCGCGGTTCGAGGACAAGATCGACAGCGCGTTGCCTTTGACCAGGCCGATGTCGCGGAACAGCGTGATGAAGCGGCCGACGGCCGCGCCGAATTCGCGATAGGACCAGCGAATCGCACCGTCCGAGATCGCGGGCCGGTCGCCGAAGCGCGCGACGGCCGAGACGACGATGCCGCCCAGCGTGCCGCCGGAATGAAGCTGGCTCATAGGATCCTCCGTTGTTGCGATGCCCTCGTGCCGGGGCAATTGGATTTGAAGGCCGCCTACGGCGGACGTTCGCGCGCGGCCAGGAAGGCCAGCGCCAGATAGGCGGCGAGGATAAGGGCTTCCAGCCCCGCGATGATCAGGCTGCCGCCATAGATCGCCGGAAACATCACCTCGATCACGGCCATGGATACGACCGCCGTCAGCCAGACCACCGCCCCCCAGGGCGTCGCCAGCCACATGCCGACGGCGGCGACAAGTTCGATCACGGCGAAATAGATGGTGGCGGTCTGCCAGGCCAGCGGCTGCACCTCGAAGGCGTCGTCCTCGCCGCCGACAAAACCGGTCACCTGCGCCCAGTGGTACAGGCCCTTCAGGACCGAAATCACCGCCATCACGCGGAGGAACAGCACAAGGCGGCGGGTCCAGACGTTGTCGTCGGATTCGGCGCGCTCCGACGAAATCGCAGCGACCGACGTGGCGTTGTCGCGCCAGGTCTGATCGCGCAGCGTCCGGTCGCGGGACGCCGGCTCGCGCGACGACATCTCAGTCATAAAGGCTGCATCTCTCGGTGACTCCAGCCGGATTGATGGCCCCTGCGGCGCGCAAAAGCAATCCGAAACGGGCGCGGCGGCGCGGTGACGCGCCCTCGACAAAATGCTAGAACGGTTCAAAGCTGATGGCCCGCAATGAGGGAGACACCGGGAATGGCGATCAAATTCGGCCGACCGATCGAGATGCGCGATGGCCCGCGACGCGACGCGGCGATGGCGCCTGCCCCGCTCGATCTGAGCACCCGGATGCGCCGCAACCGCAAATCCGAATGGGCGCGGCGGCTGGTGCGCGAGAATGTCCTCACCACCAACGATCTGATCTGGCCGCTGTTTGTGATCGACGGCGACGACAAGCGCGCGCCGGTGGCGTCGATGCCCGGCGTCGAACGCCTCAGTGTCGATCAGGCGGTCCGTGATGCCGAACGGGCGATGAAGCTGAACATCCCCTGCATCGCCTTGTTTCCCTACACCGACCCGGCTTTG
Organism: Tardiphaga sp.; assembly: GCA_028290325.1. GTDB lineage: Bacteria > Pseudomonadota > Alphaproteobacteria > Rhizobiales > Xanthobacteraceae > Tardiphaga. The sequence continues at coordinate 21,399 of JAQGJY010000069.1, read as the reverse complement.
CGCGACGAGATCGGCACCGAGGCCATCAACGCCGACAATCTGGTGTGTCAGTCGGTGCGCGCGATCAAAAAGGAATTTCCCGATCTCGGCGTGCTGTGCGACGTGGCGCTCGATCCGTTCACCAGCCATGGCCATGACGGGCTGATCCGCGACGGCAAGATTCTCAACGACGAAACCGTCGCCGTATTGGTGCGGCAGGCGCTGGTCCAGGCCGAAGCCGGCTGCGACATCATCGCGCCGTCGGACATGATGGACGGCCGCGTCGGCGCGATCCGCGCCGGTCTCGACGCGGCCGGGTTCGGCGACGTGCAGATCATGGCCTATGCGGCGAAATATGCGTCGGCGTTCTACGGCCCGTTCCGCGACGCGATCGGATCGGCCAAGACCCTGACCGGCGACAAGCGCACCTATCAGATGGACTCGGCCAATTCCGACGAAGCGATCCGCGAGGTCGAACTGGACATCGCCGAGGGCGCGGACATGGTGATGGTGAAGCCGGGCATGCCTTATCTGGATATCATCCGCCGCATCAAGGACACGTTCGCGATGCCGACCTTCGCCTATCAGGTGTCCGGCGAATACGCGATGATTCAGGCCGCCGCCAACAATGGCTGGATCGACGGCGAACGGGCGATGCTGGAGAGCCTGCTCGGCTTCAAACGCGCCGGCGCCGACGGCGTGCTGACCTACTTCGCGCCGCTGGTGGCGGAAAAGCTGCGGGCGATGGACTAGTCTTTGAGAAAAGCGACGTCGCGAGGACCTGCTTGCTTGGCGAATCACTCATCCCGGCCCGACCGCCGACTTGCCAGGCTTCGCCACATAACGCCGGGCGCTCTTGAAGGCACTTTCACCAGGTGCCATCTAACTCACGAAGACCGAGTGGGCTGGAGGACATTGCGATGTCGAACTACGAGACACGGAACGGATCCGATCAAGCGCGTCCAGATCAGGCGACCTGGCGCAGCGGGCAGCCGACCGGCGACGATGCCTATGCTTATGGTGCCGACATGAACCCCGAGCTTTACAGCGGCGTGTTGACGAAACGGCTGGTCGCCTTCCTGATTGACGTCGTCATCATTTCCATCCCGGTCGTGCTCGCGACGATTTTCATAGCGCTGTTCGGCGTCGTGACGCTCGGCCTCGGCTGGGGGTTGTTCTGGCTGCTGTCGCCGGCCTCGATCGTCTGGCCGGTGGTCTATTATGGCTGTTCACTGGGCGGCCCGCATTCCGCGACCGTCGGCATGCGGATGCTCGGCCTGCAGATGCGGACCGGAACCGGCGAGCGCGGCTATTTCGTGCTCGGCGCGGCCCATGCGCTGCTGTTCTGGGCCTCGGTGTCGCTGTTGACGCCGTTCGTGCTGCTGGTCGGTCTGTTCAACAGCCGGCGCCGGCTGCTGCATGATCTGGTCTTGGGAACCGTGGTCGTGAACACGGCGGCCCAGTCGTTTGCGGCGCAGCCCGGCCGCGCTTATTGATTCCTGAACGCGACGGCGCGATGCTAGCGCGTCGCGGCGCGCGTGCGTCGCGGATAGCCGGAGACCGACGCCGAACGTGACCCATCATTCGCGCGACACCCCGCAATTCTATCTGACGGCGCCCTCGCCCTGCCCGTATCTGCCGGGCCGGCACGAGCGCAAGGTGTTTACCCATCTGGTTGGCGAAAAGGCCGGCGATCTCAACGATCTGCTGACCCACGGCGGGTTCCGGCGGAGCCAGTCGATCGCCTATCGCCCGGCCTGCGACCAGTGTCGCGCCTGCGTTTCGGTCCGCGTCATCGCGAACGAATTCCGGCCGTCGCGCAACTTCCGCAAAATTCTCGCGCGCAACGCCGATATCGTCGGCGAGCAACGCAATGCGGTGCCGACATCGGAGCAATATTCGATTTTCCGCGCCTATCTCGACCAGCGCCATCGCAGCGGCGGCATGGCCGACATGACCGTGCTCGATTATGCGATGATGGTCGAGGACAGCCACGTCGAAACCCGCATCATCGAGTATCGCAAGCGCGGCATCGATACCGCGATCACCGGACGCGGCGGCGAGCTCATCGGTGTTGCTCTGACCGATGTGCTCAGCGACGGGTTGTCGATGGTCTATTCGTTCTTCGAGCCGGGCGAGGACAACCGTTCGCTCGGCACCTTCATGATCCTCGATCATATCGCCCGGGCGCGGCGGCTTGGCCTGCCTTACGTCTATCTCGGCTACTGGATCGAAGGCTCGCGGAAGATGGACTACAAGGGTCGCTATCTGCCGCAGCAGCGACTAGCGCCGTCCGGTTGGCTCCGCGTCGATGCCAACGGCGCGAGCGTGGTCGAGCCGCAGGATTAGGTTGACCCCAGCACGAAATCCCATACCAGTTTCGCATTGAGCGCGATGATGACCGTTGCGATGACGATCGCGAACGCGGTCAGCCAGCGCGGCGCGACGAACACGCCCATCTTGGCGCGGCTCGCGGTGAACATCACCAGCGGCACCACCGCAAACGGCAGCTGCAAACTCAGCACGACCTGACTGAGGATCAGCAATTGCCCGGTGCCCTTCTCGCCATACCAGAGCGTCACCAATGCGGCCGGCACAATCGCGATCAGCCGCGTCGTCAGCCGCCGCAGCCATGGCGCCATGCGGAAGTTGATGAAGCCTTCCATCACGATCTGGCCGGCAAGCGTGGCCGTGACCGTCGAATTCAAGCCGCAGCACAACAGCGCGATGCCGAACAACGTCGGCGCCAACGTCGATCCCAGCAATGGCGCCAGCAGCGAATGCGCCTGATCGAGTTCGGCGACGTCGGTGCGGCCCGTCGTATGAAACGCAGCAGCCGCTAAAATAAGAATCGAGGCGTTGATCGTCAGCGCCAGACACAACGCAATGGTGGAATCGATCGTCGCGAACATGATCGCTTCACGCTTTTCCGGAATGCTGTCGCCGTAGCCGCGCGTCTGCACCAGCCCCGAATGCAGGTAGAGATTATGTGGCATCACGGTCGCGCCAAGAATGCCGAGCGCCAGATAGAGCATGTCGCGGTTGGTCACGAGATCGGTGGTCGGCGCGAAACCCTTGATCACCGCGCCCCATTGCGGATCGGCCATCGCGATCTGAATGCCGAAGCAGGCCGCGATGACGCCGAGCAGCGCGACGACGAAGGCCTCGATCCAACGAAAGCCCAGCGCTTGCAAAGCGAGAATGAGAAACACGTCGGCGGCGGTGATGAGCACGCCGAGTTCGAGCGGAATGCCGAACAACAGATTGAGCCCGATGGCGGTGCCGATGATCTCGGCGAGGTCCGTCGCGCAAATCGCAATCTCGGCCGACAGCCACAATGGCCATGACGCCCATTTCGGAAACGCGTCGCGGCAGGCTTGCGCAAGGTCGCGCCCGGACCCGACGCCGAGCCGCGCGCACAGCGCCTGCAACACGATCGCCATGATGTTGGAGATCAGCGCGACGGCGAGCAGCGCGTAGCCGAATTTCGATCCGCCGGCGAGCGAGGTGGCCCAATTGCCGGGATCCATATAGCCGACCGCGACCAGATAGCCGGGGCCGAAAAACGCGGCCAGCCGGCGCCAGAACGAACTGCCGCGCGCGATCTTGATCGATCCGAACATGTCCGAAAGCGACGGCTCGCCGCGGGCCGTGCGCCAGCCGGGCTGGTCCGGCGACCGTGCGGCAGGATCAGGCGGCAGGATTGGCGTGCGAGCGTCCATGATCTCTCATGCCGCATTGCATTTCTTTATGCAACTGATTTGCAACTGCATCTTGCGCGGACGCCCCTGTCCCGGCCGCGATAGGGTGCGGCGGGGACAAGGACCGAACTGCCGAGATCAGTACCGCGTCTTTTCGGGCATCTTGCGATAGTCGAGCCAGACCTGTTGCGCGTCGCTTTGCATCAGCTGCGCCACCGGCACTTGTCGTTTCGCATAGGACTGCTTCATGTCCCGATCGATGTTGGAATCGTCGAACAGGTCGGCATAATCGGTCCACGCGGCGGCGTAGTAGATCTTGCCGACCCGCGCCCAATAGGCTGTCGAATAGCACATCGGACACGGCTCGCAGCTCGAGAACAGCGTGGCCCCTTTGAGGTTCGGTGCACCGACCTTCTTGCACGCCATCCGGATCGCGTTGACCTCGGCATGGGCGGAGGGATCGTTGTCGCGCAGCACGCTGTTGCCGGTGGCCGCGAGCACCACGCCATCCCGCACCACGACCGCGCCAAATGGGCCGCCGGTCTTATCGACCACACCGGCCTGACGCATCAGCTGAATGGCCTGCTTCATATAGGCGCGATCCTGTTCGGTGGCGCTTTGCGCCAGCACCCGCTTGGCCTTTGGTGCCTGCGCGTGAGCGGCGCCCGATCCCGCACCCCATGCCGCCATCGTCGCCGCGCCGGCCGCAAGGAAATGGCGGCGATGAACGACAGCGGCAGATTCGAACGGATCCGACGGCGTCCCGATCATGTCCGATAGTTTTTCCATATCCGCTCTTTTCCCGCATGACTTGCGCGGCGACGCAGACATCCCGCGCCACCCGCTATCCATATTTCCGCCATTACGATTTTAGGATCCCAGGCATTACGATTTCGTTCCACAAATCCCGCTGACTATTCCGAACAAGCATCAATCCACACGACATTCGACCTGACGCGCGGTGACGGCAAACGGGTGGCCTGCCCCGCACCACCGGCGCAGGGTCATGGCGGATCACCAGGACGCTCCCCATGACCGCAACCCGACCCGACACGTTGCCCGCGAGCTTCAATCGTCTGGCGTGGTCGAATCTCGCCGCGCAATCGGCCGAACAGATCGCGCTGGCCGCCGCACCCATCGTGGCCGTGCTGATGCTCGGCGTCGGCGAAGCCGCGACCGGCCTCCTGCAGACCGCGCTGACGTTGCCCTTCGTGCTGTTGGCGATCCCGGCGGGATTGCTGGCGGATCGCATGGCGCGACGCTGGCTGATGGCTGGCGCCGAGGGTCTGCGCGCGCTGGCGCTGCTGGCGATCCTGATCCTCATCGCGACCGATACGCTGACGCTGTGGCTGCTGGCGCTGCTGGGCTTCATCGCGGTGTGCGGCACCGTGGTCTACAGCGTCGCCGCGCCGTCGCTGGTGCCGTCGCTGGTGGCGCCGCCGATGTTGCCGGCGGCCAATGCGCGGATCGAGCTGGCGCGCACGGTCGCCTTTGCGAGCGGACCGGCTCTCGGCGGCGTGCTGGTCGGCTGGGTCGGCGCCGCGCCGGCATTCGGCGTCGCGGCGGCGTTGTCCCTTGTCGCGATGGTGGCGGTGTCGGGCGTCCACGAACCCGCCCGTGCGGTCGTGACCGGCCGCCGTCCGATTCAGGATATCATGGAAGGCGCGGCCTTCGTGTTCAACCATGCGCTGCTGCGCCCGGTATTCGTGACGCAACTGATTTTCAACACGGCGTCGTTTCTGATCCTCGCGGTGTTCGTGCCTTATGCCATTCGGCGGCTCGGCCTGTCGGCGACCGGCGTCGGCGCCACGCTGGCGATGTACGGCGTCGGCATGACGGCCGGCGCGCTGCTGGCGACGCGGATCATGCGACGTTTGCCGTTCGGCACCGTCATCGCGCTCGGCCCCGTCACCGGCTTCGTCGCGTCGCTGGTGATGGCGCTGACGACGATCGTGCCGTCGCCGCTGCTGGCCGGCCTCAGCTTCGTCCTGCTTGGCGCCGGCCCGATCCTGTGGGTGATCTCGACCACGACCTTGCGGCAGGCGGTGACGCCGTCGCGCCTGCTCGGCCGGGTCTCGGCGATCAACATCATGAGCTATGGCGCGCGGCCGGTCGGCGCGGGACTCGCGGCCGTCGTCGGTGGCCTCGCCGGGGCCGAGGCCTGCTTCTATCTCGCATCGCTGTTTTTCGGCTGGCAAGCGCTGGTCATCCTGCGCTCGCCCGCCGTCGGCCTCGATCGCCAGCCCGACATGGTCGCCGATCCGGCGGCCTGAGAAATCCGCCGCGAAACATGCTATAGGGCTGCGGATTGAAAACGCCCACAGAAGGACCACCGTGTTAGCCATGGAACTCGGGATCGTCACGATCCTGATTATCGTCAACGGCCTGCTCGCAATGTCGGAGCTCGCCATCGTCTCCTCTCGTCCCGCAAGACTGGCCGGCCTCGTCGAAAAGGGCGTGTCCGGGTCGCGTCGCGCCCTGGCGCTGGCGTCGGATCCCGGCAAATTTCTCTCCACCGTGCAGATCGGCATCACGCTGATCGGCGTGCTCTCCGGCGCCTTCTCAGGCGCGACATTGGGCCAGCGCCTCACCGAGTTTCTGACGGAGCACGGCATGTCCAAGGGCGTCGCCGATACGCTCGGCGTCGGCATCGTCGTCAGCATCATCACTTATGCCTCGCTCATCATCGGAGAACTGGTGCCGAAGCAGATCGCGTTGCGCGATCCGGAAGCCGTCGCGGTGCGCGTCGCGCCCGCCATGGTTCTGCTGGCGAAAATTTCATTGCCGCTGGTGTGGCTGCTCGATCGCTCGGGCAAGACGATCTTGTGGCTGCTCGGCCAGCGCGGCGAAGCCGAGGAGAAGGTCAGCGAGGATGAAATCCGCACGCTCGTCGTCGAGGCGGAAACCGCCGGCGTGCTCGAGCCTGGTGAGAAGGAAATGATCGCGGGCGTCATGCGGCTCGGCGATCTGCCGGTCGGCGCGGTGATGACGCCGCGCCACGAGGTCGATGTGGTCGATCTCGTCGATACGCTGGAGACCACGATCGCAGCCTTGGCCGAGAGCAGCCACTCGCGCTTTCCGGTGTTCGACGGCAATCGCGAAGCCGCGATCGGCATCCTTCAGGCGAAGGATTTGCTCGACGCCTATCTGCACAAGAAGACGCCGGATCTGCGCGCTTTGGTGCGCGACGCGCCGGTCATTCCCGATACGGTCGATGCGCGCGACGTCGTTGCGATCCTGCGCGATTCACCCGTGCATCTCGGCTTGATCCACGACGAATACGGCGTGTTTCAGGGCGTGGTGAGCTCGGCGGATATTCTGGAATCGATCGTCGGCTCGTTCCACACCGAGGAAGGCCCGGCCGAGCTCGCCTTCGTGCAGCGCGAGGACGGCTCCTATCTGATCTCGGGGTGGATGCCGGCGGTCGATTTCGCCGCGCTGCTCGGCATCACGCTGCCGCCGTCGCAGCGCAGCTATCAGACCTTCGCCGGTTTTCTGTTGCAGGAATTCGGCGCGATCCCGAATGTCGCCGACGCCATCGAGGCGCATGGCTGGCGCTTCGAGATTCTTGATCTCGACGGCCGCCGCATCGACAAGGTGCTCGCCAGCAAGGTCGAGGCCGTCGGCGGCTGACAGCCGGCCGCGACGTCACATCCCCTTGCCGAACTTGTTCGACTTCGGAAGTCCCGTCGCCAGGCGTCCGGCATCGGCTCGGTTGCCGCGCCAGTCGGCCAATTCCTTCCAACTCAAACGCTGCTCGCGACCAGCGCCATCCTTCCACGACAGACCATCCTTGGCCGCGAAGGTGGTGATGTCCGACAACGAGGCGCTGGTGTATTTCTGCAAGCGCACGCCACGGCCGCGTGCCATCTCCGGCACCTGGTCGAGCGGAAACACGATCATCTTGTGATTGGTGCCGATCACCGCGACCGTATCGCCGGACACCACGCACAAGGTCTTGGCTTCGTTCGGCATCTCGACGTTCAGCACCTGCTTGCCCTTGCGGGTGGTGCCGACGCAGTCGTCCTCGTTGACGATGAAGCCTTGGCCGTCATGACTCGCGACCAGAAATTTCCGGCCGCCGGTGTGCACGAACAAGGCGACGATCGCCGCATCCTGCTCCATGTCGATGAACAACCGGATCGGCTCGCCGTGGCCGCGCCCGCCGGGCAGCTTGGCCACGTCGAGCGAATAGAACCGCCCGTTGGTCGCCAGCAGCAGCAGCTTCGAGGTGGTCTCGGCGAAGAACGATTGGCCGAGCTTGTCGTCGGTCTTGAAGGTGAGATTGCCGAGGTCGGCGACGTGGCCCTTCAGCGTGCGGATCCAGCCTTTGTCTGAAATCACGACCGTGACGGGCTCGCGCTCGACAAACGACTCCTCGAGCATGGCCAGATCGTGCTCCGGCGCATCGGCGAAGATCGTGCGGCGCTTGCCGAGCAGCGTCTTCGGCCCGAACAGATCGCGCACGGTGCGGACCTGCTCGCCGACCTTGGCCCATTGCTCGGTCTCGGACGCGAGCACCGCGTTGATGCCTTTGAGCTCCGCGCGCAGCTTCTTGTCTTCGGTGCGGATCTCGAATTCCTCGAGCTTGCGCAACGAACGCAGCCGCATGTTGAGAATCGCTTCGGCCTGAATCTCGCTCAGCTTGAACGCCGACATCAAGGACGGCTTCGGCTCATCCTCGTTGCGGATGATGCGGATGACTTCGTCGATGTTGAGATAGGCGATGAGATAGCCGCCGAGCACTTCGAGCCGGTGCTCGATCTGCGCCCTGCGATGGTTGGACCGGCGCAGCAGCACGTCGCGCAGATGGTCGAGCCATTCGCGCAGACATTCCGCGAGACCGAGCACCTTCGGGATGCGGCCCTTGACCAGCACGTTGAGGTTCAGCGGGATCTTGCTTTCCAGCTCGGTCAGCCGGAACAGCGACTCCATCAGGATTTCAGGATCGACCGCGCGGGTTTTCGGCTCGATGACGACGCGGATATCCTCGGCGGATTCATCGCGGACATCGCCGATCAACGGCAGCTTCTTGTCGTTCAGGAGTTCGGCGATCTTTTCGATCAGCCGCGATTTCTGCACCAGCCACGGGATCTGGGTGATGACCACCACCCACATGCCGCGCGCGCCTTCCTCTTGATGCCATTTCGCCCGGGTGCGGAACGAGCCGCGCCCGGTCGCATAGGCCTCCGCGATGCTGTCCTTGGAATCGATAATGATGCCGCCGGTCGGAAAATCCGGACCCTTGACCCATTTCAGCAGGGCCTTCGACTTGGCGTCCGGCTTCTCGATCAGATGGAGCGCGGCGTCGCAGAGTTCGGCCGCGTTGTGCGGCGGAATCGATGTCGCCATGCCGACGGCGATGCCTTGCGCGCCGTTGGCCAGCAGGTTCGGGAAGCCACCCGGCAGCACGACCGGCTCTTTCGACTGGCCATCGTAGTTGGGACGGAACTCGACCGCGTCCTCATCGATGCCGTCAAGCAGCAGCCGCGCGACATCGGTCATGCGCGCTTCGGTGTAGCGATAGGCGGCCGGATTATCGCCGTCGATGTTACCGAAATTGCCCTGCCCGTCCACGAGCGGATAACGCGACGAGAAATCCTGCGCGAGCCGCACCAATGCGTCATAGATCGACTGGTCGCCATGCGGATGGAACGAGCCCATCACGTCGCCGACGATCTTCGCGGATTTCTTGAACGGCGTGCCGGGATCGAGCCGCAGCAAGCGCATGCCATAGAGGATGCGCCGATGCACCGGCTTTAGCCCGTCGCGGGCGTCCGGCAGCGCGCGATGCATGATGGTCGAGAGGGCATAAGCGAGATAGCGCTCCTCGAGCGCATCGCGCAGCATGACCTCGTGGATCTCGGCCGGTTCCGGCGGAATCAATCGTTTTCCCATGGCGAGGAGTTAGCCGGAACGGCCGAATCGGACAAGGCACGAATCAAGGCGTCATGGCCGCCATCAGCCGCACCACCGCATTGATGAACCCTGCCCGTGCGTCGGAATGGGCCTGGCCGCGCGGCTCCAGCACGTTTCGCATCAGAAAGCGCCCGGTCAGCGCGAAACCGTCCTGCAGATCCTGCTCGGAAAAACCTGCCGCGCCGCTGTCGTTCTCACGCAAAAACGGCGGGAGCGGCAGCAGCTTCTCCCGCCACGGTTCGCCTGCCACGCGCGACACCGCGCCGCCGGATTTCGGCGAGACGTAAATCAGATCGTGATACACGCCGGTCGCCGCGCAGGTCGACAGGTCGAGCCCGAAGCCGAGCTCGGTGAGCATCGCCATTTCGAACCGGATCAGATGCACGGCGGCGGCGCCGACGTCATCGAAATCGTCGAGCGTGTTGAGCAGCATCTCGTAGATGTCTTGGTGCGGATCGCGCTCCGGCAACAGCCGCGCCAACGCCGCCAGATGCGTGATGCCATAGACGGCGTGCGAGGAACCGAGCAGCGTCGCCGCGCGCATCCGCGTCGCCTCGATCACGTAATAGCCGAGATGTTCGTCGAGCCGCGCGCGCCACACCGCCCTGACGGAATTGCCCGGCTGCAACAGCGGCCGCATTCGCGAGCCCGCGCCGCCGCGCACGAGGCCGAGATGGCGACCGTGACCACGGGTCAGCAATTCGACGATCGCGCTGGATTCACCATGCCGCCGCACGCCCAGCACGATGCCTTCGTCAGTCCATTCCATGATGATATTTATACAGCAGTCGCCTGCGTATGGCGCGAAAAAGTCCCTCGCCGCCGCTCTCCCGCTACCGGGCAGGCTAGGTTCGAGGTCACGAAACAGGCGGCGGCCTACTCCGTGAACCAGCCCTTGGCGTCGCCCGTGAAGGCGCAATACAACCCCAGCCCGGTGAGGATGCACGACACCAGTTCGACAAAGCTGTTGAACTGCAGGCCATTGATGCCGAGCACCTGTGACAGCGAGAGCATCGATACCGCAAGCGACACCGACAGAACCCAGCGCGGCCAGCTCTTGCGGCGATGCGCCGCCAGCCAGACCAGATAGACGAACAGGAGCAACATTCCGGCCGCGAGAAGATTCGCGATCATGATCGTCGAGTCGGACAGGTCCGCATCGGCTGTGCGATCCTGAAACGCGACGGACAGCGCATCGAGCCCGAGCGACGCATAGAGCAGCGCCTCGAAATAGAAGACGTTCTTCGGCAAACCGGAGGTCGGGGGCGATGTCATTCCTTTGGAAATTCCAGTCCCATCTCACGATAACGCTCGGGGTCGTCGCCCCAACCGTCGCGCACCTTCACGAACAAAAACAGATGCACTTTCTCGCCGACGATCTCGGCGATTTCTTTTCGCGAATCCGCGCCGATCGCTTTGATCGTCGCGCCGCCCTTGCCGAGCACGATCTTGCGCTGACTATCGCGCTCGACGAAAATCGTCTGCTCGATCCGCACCGACTTGTCCTTGCGCTCGGTCCACGAGTCGGTCTCGACGGTCGACTGGTACGGCAGCTCCTGATGCAGATGACGGTAGATCTTCTCGCGGGTGATCTCCGCCGCCAGATGCCGCAGCGGCGCATCTGACATCTGGTCCTCGGGATAATGAAATGGACCGTCAGGCACCCGTTTGGCGAGCTCGTGCTTGAGGTCTTCGACGCCGTCGCCGGACATCGCCGACACCATGAAGGTCTCGTCGAATTTGAGCCGCTCATTGGCGCGCTGCGTCAGCGACAGCAGCTTCTCGCGCAGCACGAGGTCGATCTTGTTGATGACCAGGATTTTCGGGTGATCGACCTGCCCGACGCGTTCCAGGATGGCCTGGGCCTCGTCGTCGAGCCCCGCTTTGGCGTCGAGCAGCACGCAGACCACGTCGGCGTCGTGCGCGCCGCTCCATGCCGTCTTGACCATCGCGCGATCGAGCCGGCGCTTCGGCAAGAAGATGCCGGGCGTATCGACCAGAATGATTTGGGCGTTGTCATCGATGACGATGCCGCGGATCAAAGCGCGCGTGGTCTGCACCTTTTTCGAGACGATCGTGACTTTCGAGCCCACCAGCGCATTGACCAGCGTCGATTTGCCGACATTCGGCGCACCGATCAGCGCCACGAATCCGCAGCGCGATCCGGTGCGGTCGGGTGTCTGCGTCACGACTTCGTTTTCATTCGTGTCCACTGGACACTCCTTCCTGTGCGAGCATCGCGGATGCCGCCAGTTTTTCCGCCGCGCGTTTGCTGCCGCCGACGCCTTCCGCAGGGTTGAGCCCCGGCAGATCCACCGCGACGCGGAACTGCGGATCATGATCCGGTCCCGAGCGCTCGACCTCGCGATAGACCGGCGTCGGCAGGCCCTTGCCCTGCGCCCATTCCTGCAAGACCGTCTTCGGATCGCGCAGCGGCCGCACCGGCGTTCGCATCCGCTCGGTCCAATTGCGCGTGACGAATTCTGACGCCGCCGCATAGCCGCCATCAATGAAGATCGCGCCGATCACGGCCTCGCAGATATCGCCGAGCACGGACTTGCGCAACCTTGCCCCGGCGCCAGCGCCGACCGTGCCGAGCTTGATGCCATCGATCAGATCGAGTGCCCGCGCGACATCCGCGCAGGTTTCCTTGCGAACCAGTTCGGCCAGCCGCTTGGACAGTTCGCCTTCATCGGCCTTGGGAAAAGCACGAAACAACATGTCGGAGACGACGAGGCCGAGCACATGATCGCCGAGGAATTCGAGGCGCTGATAACTGGCGGCGCGGTTGCCCGGCGATTTCAACGCCGACACATGCGTGAACGCCGTCGTCAACAAATCGGAGTCGGCGAACCTATAGCCGATCCGCGCCTCGATCGCGGCGGCGACGACTTTCGCGGTGAGCTTGGCCGCCTTGCCGCGTGATGGCCTGGCCACCAAAGGCCGGTCACCGGCGCGGTCGCTGGCCTCGGACGGAAGCTGTGATGGGCCGGTATCGTCACTCATCGCACAATTGAGAAGATGCGATTCCAGCGCACGGCGGTCGGCCAGCGCCAGATCTGCCAGGCCTGCTCGCCTTCGGCGATCGAGAAGAAGATCATCTGCGCGCGACCGATAATGTTTTGATACGGCACGTAACCCACGGCAGACAACACGCGGCTGTCGGTGGAGTTGTCGCGGTTGTCGCCCATCATGAAGAAGTGCCCGGCCGGCACGGTATAGACGATGGTGTTGTCGTAGAAGCCATTATCGACGCAATCCAGCGACTCGTAGGTGACGCCGTTCGGCAGCGTTTCTTTCCAGCGCTTGACCCGCGCTGTGGCGTCCGAGCCGCAGGGGTCTTCGCCGACGAAATCCGACAGGCGCTCGCGCTTGACCGGCTGCTCGTTAATGTAGAGCAGACCTTCCTTCATCTGGATGCGATCGCCCGGCAACCCGATCACGCGCTTGATATAATCCGTGGTGTCATCCTTCGGCAGCCGAAACACGACGACGTCGCCGCGCGACGGCTCGGAGCCGAAGATGCGGCCTGAAAAGATCGGCGGTGACAGCGGGATCGAGTAGTGGCTGTAGCCGTAGGAATATTTCGAGACGAACAGATAATCGCCGACCAGCAGCGTGGCTTTCATCGATCCTGACGGGATGTTGAAAGGTTGAAACAGGAAGGTCCGGATCACCAGCGCGATCAGTAACGCGTGGATGACGACGCGGATGGTTTCGCCGATGCCGCTTTCAGTTTTGGTGCCGGATGTCACGCTCATCGCTTTCCCGAATCCCAGTCAAAATGACGCAAGCGCGCCTGCGTGCGCCTTCTAGACCGTGTTTGCGGAGCGCGCAATCAACGCACCATGCGCAAACAGCTAATTGATTGATCGACCTACGATTTTAGTTTTCGTGGGCCGGCGTGGGCTCGGCCGAGATCACGATGAAGGCCTGCGCCAGCGGCCAGTCGTCGGTCATGGTGAGGTCGATCCGCGCGGTAAAACCTGTCGGCGTCATGGCCTCGAGCCGGGCCAGCGCGCCGCCGGTCAGGCGCATCGACGGCCGGCCGCCGGGCAGATTGACGACGCCCATATCGCGCCACCACACGCCCTGCCGGATGCCGGTGCCGAGCGCCTTGGAACAGGCCTCCTTGGCGGCAAAACGCTTGGCATAGGTCGCGACCACCATTTTGGCGTTCTTGGCGCGGCGCTCGGCCTTGGCGCGCTCGGCGCCCGTGAAGATGCGGTCAAGAAAGCGCGCGCCGTGCCGCGCCATCACCTTTTCGATGCGCGTGATATCGATCAGATCGGAGCCGATGCCGAGGATCATCGCCGGCGCCTAGCCGGACACGATGCTGGCACGGCCGCGATCCATCGACGTTCGCATCCGATGCACGGTATCGGGAAGCCCGACGAACAACGCCTCCCCGATCATATAGAAACCGATGTTCAACTCGACGACGTCAGGCAAGGCCGCGATGGTTTCGGCGGTCGCGTAATCGAGGCCGTGGCCGGCATGGACTTCGAGCCCGGCGGCGGTGGCCAGCGCGACGCCGGCGACGATCCGCTGCCACTCATGCTGCGCTTTGGCATCCTCGCCATCGGCGACCGCGTCGCACCAGGCGCCGGTATGGATTTCGATGACCGGCGCCTTCAATGTGGCTGCCATTTCGATCTGCGCCGGATCCGCCGCGATGAACAAAGACACCCGAACGCCGGCATCGCCGAGCCGCGCGATGAACGGCGCCAGCGATTCGCGTTGACCGACGACATCGAGACCGCCTTCGGTCGTCACTTCCTCGCGACGCTCCGGCACCAGACAGGCCGCATGCGGCTTGGTCGCCAGCGCGATCCGCACCATGTCGGGCGTTGCCGCCATCTCGAAATTCAGCGGCTTGCCGATTTCCGCCTTCAGGCGCGCCATGTCGTCGTCGCGGATATGCCGGCGATCCTCGCGCAAATGCGCGGTGATCCCATCGGCGCCGGCCGCGATCGCGGCGAGCGCCGCGCGCACCGGATCGGGATGCCGGCCGCCGCGCGCATTTCGGACGGTGGCGACATGATCAATATTGACGCCGAGGCGGAGCGGACGGGGCATGACGGACTCGCGATCAACTCAGAGGCCGCAGGGATACACGATGGGCCGCATCGGCGCAAAAGCTGCGCCGCGAACGGCAGGATCATGCGAGCGTTCACGTCACATCAGGTGAAGGCGGAAGATGACAGCGGATGACCTTTTAGGTTCGCATTAAAGGCCATTTCCGTGGAAATGGCGCGAGAGACGGGGCTCGAACCCGCGACCTCCGGCGTGACAGGCCGGCACTCTAACCAACTGAGCTACTCCCGCGTGTCTGCGAATGACCCGCTAGCGTGGGACTTAAAGAAGCGACCGGACCAAGTCAAGGCCGGCTCCGGATCAATCGGACATCGGCCGTATTTCGCATCAACAGCGGCGAATCCCCAGTCATTTCGGGCATTGCTGCACTGCCGATGCAAATAATAGGCTGTTTATCGGCAAAACAGCGTAGTCAGCACGCCTCCGAATCGTTTAATGCCTGCTATGTCTTAGGTTCCTAAGCCATCACCAACGAGGAGGCCGAATATGGCGAAGAAAGCAGCACCCGCTAAGGCGACCACCGCCAAGGCAGCGACCCCGACGACCGTCACTCTGAAGCACCTGGCCGCCGCGCTCGCCGAAGAGCACGAGCTGTCGAAGAAGCAGACCGAAGCGATTCTCGGTGACATGGTGGCTCGCATCACCAAGCACCTGAAGAAGGGCGAGCGCATCCGCATCGTCGGCCTCGGCATTCTTCAGGTTCGCAAGCGCGCCGCCCGCATGGGCCGCAATCCTGCGACCGGCGAAGCGATCCAGATCAAGGCCAGCAAGAAGGTTGCGTTCCGCGCCGCCAAGGAGCTGAAGGAAGCCGTCTAATCGACGCTGTCCTGATCTCGTGAGTTTAGCGGTCCGGGACGTTGCGTGGCAGCGTCCCGGACTTGCTTGTGGCAGCGCTTGAACGGCCGCCCCGCTCGGCATTCAGACATCGCTTGATTTGACCTCCGGCTTTGATCTAATCGCGCGATGCAAAGCAAATCCCCGATTGAATTCTCGCATACGGCGCTGGATCGTTTCCTCCGCTACGTCGTCATCGACACGCAATCCGATGCGTCGTCGCCGACCTGCCCCTCCACCAGCAAACAAAAAGATCTCGGACGGCTGCTCGCGCACGAACTGCGGGACATCGGAATCGCCGACGCGCATCTCGACGATCTCGGTTACGTCTATGCGACGATCCCCGCGACATCGGACAAGTCGGTCCCCGTCATCTGTTTCTGCTCGCACATGGACACGTCGCCGGATTGCTCGGGCGCCAACGTCAAGCCACAGATCGTGCGCGATTATGCCGGCGGCGACATCCCATTGCCGGGCGATCCCGCGCAGGTGATCCGCGCCGCCGAGCATCCGGCCCTCGCCGATCAGATCGGCCATGACATCGTCACCTCGGACGGGACGACATTGCTGGGTGCGGACAACAAGGCCGGCGTTGCCGCGATCATGGATGCCGCGGCCTACCTGGTCGCCAACCCGCAGCTCCCGCACGGCGTGATCAAGATTCTGTTCACGCCGGATGAAGAGATCGGCCGCGGCGTCGACAACGTCGATCTGAAAAAACTTGGCGCGGAATTCGCCTATACGATCGATGGCGAGACCGCCGGCCATATCGAAGACGAGACCTTTTCGGCCGACGGCGCGACGCTGACCATCTTCGGCGTCAGCGCCCATCCGGGCTTCGCCAAAGGCAAGATGGAGCACGCGATCAAGATCGCCGCCGCCGTGATCGATGCGCTACCGAAGGCCACCTGCTCGCCGGAGACGACGGAGGGCAAGGACGGCTTTCTGCATCCGGTCGGGATCTCGGGATCCCTGGAGCGTGCAACGGTGCAGTTCATCGTCCGGGATTTCGCCGATGGCGGACTGCGCGACAAGGAAGACCTCCTCGACGGGATCGTGAAGCAGGTGATGCGCGACTATCCGGGCTCGACCTACACGCTCGAGGTGACGCCGCAATATCGCAACATGAAGCAGGTGATCGACAAGCACCCGGCCATCATCGCCAACGCCGAAGAGGCGATCCGCCGCGCCGGGCTGGCGCCCGTCACCGGCAGCATTCGCGGCGGCACCGATGGCTCGCGGCTGTCCTTCATGGGGCTGCCCTGCCCCAATATCTTCGCGGGCGAACACGCGTTCCACTCGCGACTGGAATGGGTCAGCCGGCAGGATATGGAACGCGCGATGCAAACCATCGTCCATCTCGCGATGATCTGGGAAGAACGAGCATGAAAATTCGGGCGAGGATCAGTTGGCGGTAGTGCCGGATTTCGGCCGCTTGGCCGGCGCCGCTTTCGCCGGGCTGTCGGCGCGGATGCTGCCCCAGGGATCGGTCGAGCCGCTGGCGTTGGGAACGTTACCCAGCGACCTGCGGTAGGCCGCGTCGGCGGCGCGGTCGCCTTCGATCTCGGCCGGCGATTTCGCCGCGTCGGTCTGACCATATCTTGGGACGGGTTTCGATTGCGCGACAGCCGGCCCCGCCAACCCAACGATGATCGCCGCGACGATAAAACGTTTCATTGGTCGTTCCCTGCTCGCGACGAAGTTTACGCGAAACCACCCGGTCGATCCGTCGGCGATCCCGCCACGAACCCTAAGTCGTTTTGGTAGGCGGTGACGGATTCGAACCGCCGACCCTCTCGGTGTAAACGAGATGCTCTAACCAGCTGAGCTAACCGCCCTCTCGCGACAGTTCTAGCCGGTCAAGCGAGGCCGATCAACATGCGGGCCCAATCGTCGGCTTTGAGCCGATCTCAAAGCGTCTCGACCTGCTCCACGCCGTGAACGGCCTTGATGGCGCCGGCAATCTGCGGCGAAACCTGGAAGCGGCCATCGAGCTTGAATTCGATCTCGGTCTGGAGGTCGAGCCGCAGCACCAGCGAGACGTCGCCGCCGCCGGCGCCCCGCGCCGCGCTGGAGGCCAGCCGAGCGGCGATCGAATCCAGCGGCTTGGTGTCCCGGACGACGATCCGCAGACCCTTTTGGGTTTTGGCGGCAGCGGCATCGAGCGGTTCGGCGTTGATGATCCGCGCGCGGACATCCTCACCCTGCAACTCGGCGCCAAGTTGCAGCAAGACGGCGGCGCCCGGCTCCAGCACATCGCGAAACTGCGCGAGGCCTTCGGAGAACACGATCGCCTCGAAATGACCGGTCGGATCGGACAATCCGAAGATGCCCATCTTGTTGCCGGTTTTGGTGCGCCGCTCCATCCGCGAGACGACGGTCGCGGCGACCTTGCCCGCCGTGGCGCCGGATTTCACGGCCCGTGAAAACTCGGCCCAGCTCTGCACGCGCAAACGTTTCAGCACGGCGGCGTAATCGTCGAGAGGGTGGCCGGAGAGGAAGAAACCGATCGCATCATATTCGCGGCGCAGACGTTCCGCCGGCAGCCACGCCTCGATCTGCGGCAACATGATCGTCGGCGCATCGGCCATGCCGCCGAACATGTCGTTCTGCCCCACCGTTGCGGCGGAATGGCTGCGCTGACAGGCGGCGAGAATCGCTTCCGCTCCGGCGAACACGCGCGCGCGGTTGCTGTCCAGTGAATCAAACGCTCCGGCGGCCGACAGGCTTTCGACGACGCGCTTGTTGATGGCGCGCGGATTGACGCGACTCGCGAAATCCGCGAGCGACGTGAACAAGCCGTCCTGGCGCGCCTGCACGATCAGATCGACGGCCTGCCCGCCGACGCCTTTCAGTCCTGCCAACGCGTAGTAGATCGTGTTGTCGCCGACCTCGAACGTCGGACCGGAGCGATTGATGTTGGGCGCTTCGACCTTGATGCCGAGCCGTTGCGATTCGGCGCGAAACTCCGACAACTTGTCGGTGTTGCTCATGTCGAGCGTCATCGACGCCGCGATGAACTCGACCGGGTAATGCGCCTTCATGTAAGCGGTGTGATACGACACCAGCGCATAGGCCGCCGCGTGACTCTTGTTGAAGCCGTAATCGGCGAACTTGGCGAGCAATTCGAAGATCGTCTCGGCCTGCGCTTTCGGCACGTTGTTTTTCGTCGCGCCCGCGACGAAAATCGCGCGCTGCGTTTCCATCTCGGAGCGAATTTTCTTGCCCATCGCGCGGCGCAACAGGTCGGCGTCGCCGAGCGAATAGCCGGCCATGACCTGCGCGATCTGCATCACCTGTTCCTGATAGATGATGACGCCGAAGGTCTCCTTTAGGATGGGCTCAAGCATCGGATGCAGATATTCCGGCTCCTCATCGCCATGCTTGCGGGCGCAATAGGTCGGGATGTTGGCCATCGGACCGGGACGATACAAGGCGACCAGCGCGATGATGTCTTCGAAACGATCGGGCCGCATATCGACCAGCGCGCGCCGCATGCCCTGGCTTTCCACCTGGAACACGCCGACGACATCGCCGCGCGCCAGCATCTCGTAACTCTTGGTGTCGTCGAGCGGCAGCGTGGCGAGATCGACATGGATATTGCGCTGCTTCAGCAGCTTCACCGCGACGTCCAACACGGTCAGCGTCTTCAGCCCGAGGAAGTCGAACTTGACGAGCCCGGCCGGCTCGACCCATTTCATGTTGAACTGGGTGACGGGCATGTCGGATTTCGGATCGCGATAAAGCGGCACCAATTCGCTGAGCGGCCGATCGGAGATGACGATGCCGGCGGCGTGCGTCGAGGCGTGACGCGTCAGCCCCTCGAGACGCTGGGCGATATCGAAGGCGCGCGCCACCACCGGGTCTTCGTCGCGGAACGCCTGTAATTTCGGCTCGCCGTCGATCGCCTGCTTCAGCGTGACCGGCGCGGCGGGATTGTTGGGCACCAGTTTGGTGAGCTTATCGACCTGCCCGTAAGGCATTTGCAACACGCGGCCGACATCGCGCAGCACGCCGCGCGCTTGTAACGTCCCGAAGGTGATGATCTGCGCGACCTGATCGCGGCCGTAGCGATCCTGCACATAATTGATGACTTCGCCGCGTCGATCCTGACAGAAATCGATATCGAAATCCGGCATCGAGACGCGCTCGGGGTTGAGGAAGCGCTCGAACAGCAAGCCGAAGCGAATCGGATCGAGGTCGGTGATGGTGAGCACATAGGCGACCAGCGAGCCGGCGCCGGAACCACGGCCGGGCCCGACCGGAATGCCTTCGGTCTTGGCCCATTTGATGAAGTCGGCGACGATCAGGAAGTAGCCGGCATAGTTCATGCGGGTGATGACGTTCAGCTCGAAATCGAGCCGCGCGCGATAGTCCTCCTCGCTGGTGCCCTGCGACAGACCATGCACCGCGAGCCGCTGCGTCAGGCCCTCTTCCGCCTGCCGGCGCAATTCGGCGGCTTCCTCGGATTCGGCGCCGGCGGCGTTGCTGCCCGCGCCGACCGTGAAGCGCGGCAGGATCGGCTTGCGGGTTCGGGGCCGGAACGCGCAACGCTCGGCGATCTCGACGGTCGATGCCAGCGCTTCCGGGATATCGGCGAACAACACCGCCATTTCGGCGCGCGTCTTGAAGCGATGGTCGGGGGTCAGTTGCTCGCGCTCGGTATCAGCAACCAGTTTGCCACCGGCGATGCACAGCAGCGCGTCATGGGCCTCGAAATCATCGGCGGTCGCGAAATACGGCTCGTTGGTCGCGACCAAAGGCAGTCCGCGCGCATAGGCCAGATCGATCAGCCCGCTCTCGCTGCGGCGCTCCTTCTCGACGCCGTGGCGCTGCAGTTCGATATAGAACCGGTCGCCGAACGCCTTGATCAGACGCTCGCAACGGGCGGCCGCGAGCGCGGATTGATCGGCGGCCAGCGCCAGCGCGAGCGGTCCTTCCGGTCCGCCGCTGAGCGCGATGAGGTCGTCGGATTCGCCGTCGAGCCAATCCGCCTTGATATGCGGCACCTGATGCGTCGGCGTTTCCAGAAACGCCCGCGAATTCAATTTCATCAGGCTGCGGTAGCCGCGTTCGCGCGTCGCCAGCAGAACGATTCGGGCCGGCGTCGCATTCAACGCGTTGCGGGCATTGGGATCCTGATCGCCGAAGTCGATCGCGAGTTCGCAACCGACGATCGGCTGAATTCCATAGCCGGCGAGCTTGTCGGAAAATTCCAGCGCGCCGAACATGTTGTCGGTGTCGGTGAGCGCCAGCGCCGGCTGCTTGTCGGCCTTGGCCAGTTCCGCCAGCTTCTGGATCTTGATCGATCCCTTCAACAGCGAATAGGCCGAGTGGACGTGAAGGTGGACGAATCCCGGACTGGACATAGCGAGCTTTCGGATCAAGCGGCCGGCACCTCAGACGCCGGACAGCTTACGGTCCGCCCAAAGGCCAGCGGACTCACAGCAACGCCGCTTTTTAGCACGGCCGATCAGTCTGCCGCTGATCGGACCCGAGTTGTCCCCATCCACACATCAGAGCTGGGGGATGACTTGCGCCCAAACCGCGATCATCCCGATAAACAATACGATCGACGTCAGTGCCGCGGCTTCCTCAACAAACAATCTCAACATCCCAGCCTCCCTCGAAAGAACATATACAGAACATTGTTCTTATTTCGTTCTCTCGTCAAGCGGGATAGCGGGGATGGCGACGACAGCTTTAACGCTTCGTAAATCCGGCGGGGATCGGATCACGCAGTCGCGCATTGACCGGAACTGGAACCGCTGGTTGATGTTGTGTTCAGGAATCGAACAGCCATAGGAATCGACATGCGCGCACTTATTCTCGCCGGCATCGTGGCAGCAGGCTTTGCCGCAATGGGCCC
>JAQGJY010000047.1 GCA_028290325.1 Tardiphaga sp. | reverse complement strand
GATAATGTCCAAGGCGCGCTGCGCCGGTTGCGCGGTGATCTGACTTCCCAACCCTTCGGCTTTTGTCCGCATCGGCCCATGCGCGTCGGCCACCGGTCACGTCGAGTTGCGAACGTGCCTCCGCGTCGATCTGTTTGCGCTGTGCAATGGTCCACGACGCCATTGGATGATGCCCCGATTCGTCGACCGCTTCTAAGGTCGATCCTTGCTACACGAGGTTGCAGACGGACAGAAGGGCGTAGCATCGCCACCACGTTATTCGCAGTCTTACTTGACGGTCTGTTCACTTCGAGGTGCGCGATGGGTTTGCTGTGCCGCTTCGGCAGGAACGGCGCGCGGAACAGAACCTACCCGACGCCTGGTCGGTTGCTTCAAAGCTTGGGATCTCTTTCCAGCAGGTTCAAAAGTACGAGAAGGGCATCGACCGTGTCAGTGCGGCGCGCTTGAACCTTATTGCGAAGGCGCTCGACATGAAGGTCGAGGAATTTTTCGATGAGGCTCAAGCATTAGTTGGCGCGAGTCTGGTCAATGTAACCGACGAAGCTACGCTCCGGATGCTGCAGGCCTATGGCAGGATCAGGGATCAGGCAACGTGGAGGCAAATGGTCGTGCTGATCGAGGCGATCGCCGAGGCGAGCAACGATCCATCTTAAGTGAACGTCGTCCCCCGTCGGAGCCAATTGCGCGTCTATGCGCCGCCCTTGCGTGTCATGCCGGTCGAGCGTTGTAACAGCCACGAGCACACGGCGGCGGGAACTGCGAGGCCGGCGAAGGTCCATTTGGCATCTTTTTCCTCTCTTACTGAGCCTAGTCTTCGCCTCAATTGATATCATGTGTTTAACTCATGGTCTGCAGGGATGGCGGGCTCGTTCCACTTGCAGCACCGTCTAGATAAACGTTACTTCGGCGTTGATCGATCGCTTAGCATTTCGTGGATGATTTCCGAGCCACGAAAGATCGACGTAGCTTTATTTATTTTCTCGGCACGGCAATATCGCGGAAATGTGCATTGGCCTTTCTGCGGCATGTTGGGCCAGCGGACCAAAAGGTTTATCGGCTTTCCGGCCGATGCACATTGCGCTTCATGGACCTTTGCATTCCATCGTTTCGGGCGGCGCAGCATCAGCCGCGGGGATCTTGCGGATCAGTTTATAATAATCCCAGGGACCTTTGGATTCTTGAGGCGTTTTGACCTGAAACAGATAGAGGTCGCGAAGCACCCACCCGTCGCCGCGAATTTGCGCGTTGTCGGTCATGAAATCATTGACCGGCATTTCCCGCATCATTTTCGCGACGACGACGCCTTCTTCAGTTCCAGCCTTAGCCACGGCCTTGAGGTAGTGAGCTGTCGCGCTATAGACACCGGCCTGCACCATAGTCGGCATGCGTCCCTTGTTTCTTTGAGCAAAACGCTGCGACCACGCTCGCGACGGATCATCGCGGTCCCAATAGAACGCAGATGTCAAAAGAAGCCCTTTAGCCTTCTCCAGGCCCAGACTATGCGTGTCCGTGATGAACGTCTGCAACGCTGCGACCTGCTGGCCACCGGACGCAAGTCCGAATTCGTCGGCTTGCTTGATCACATTGATCAGATCCGACCCCGATGAAGCCAGTGCCACGACCTTTGCTTTCGACGCCTGCGCCGCCAAAAGATAGGACGCGAAATCTGAAGTGTTCAGCGGATGGCGCGCTGTCCCTAAAACCTTGCCATTGTTCTGTTCGACGATGGCGGTCGCGTCACGTTCCAAAGCATGCCCGAATGCATAATCGGTGGAGACGAAGAACCACGTGTCGCCGCCGTTCTTTAGGATCGCAGATGCCGTTCCTTTGGCTGCGGACACGGTATTGAACGTCCATTGGAATCCGGTCGGCGAGCAAGATTTCCCGATCAGTTCAGAACTAGTCGAGCCGGAGAACATCACAATCCGCTTCGCGTTCCGAGCGACGTTCTGAACTGCCAGGCCGACTGATGAGACGGGAATATCGACGATCGCCTGGACGTTCTCGGACTCGTACCAGCGGCGCGCAATCGTTGCGCCGATGTCCGGCTTATTCTGGTGGTCAGCAACGACGATCTCAATTTTCCGGCCAAGGACCGCGCCGCCTGCGTCTTCCACAGCGAGTTGCGCAGCGATCACCGACCCCGGGCCCGCAAGATCCGAGAAGATGCCCGTCTGGTCATTCATAACGCCGATCTTGAGCGGCTCAGCAGCCTGCGTTCGCACCACGAAGCCCATCGCCAGACTGAGCCCTAGCCCGATTGCTCTGTGCATTTTTTGCATGTCGTTTCTCCCTTGGTTCTTTTTGTCTTTAATTGTGCATCTGCACAGTCACGATTGATTACAGCTATCAGGCAAGCCGATTTGTTGGCGCGCCTCCCTCGAACAAGATTTTAAGACCGTTTGCCAGCGCGCGCGCCATTAACAGGCGGGCGTCTACTGTAGAACTTCCGATATGTGGCAGCATAAATACGTTAGGAAGAGCGAAATAGCGCGGATCGATGTTCGGCTCATTGCTGAAGACGTCGAGACCCGCCCCGAATATCCTGTTTTCGCCGAGCGCCGCGATCAGATCGTCATCGACCAGCAGATCGCCGCGTCCGATATTGACGACAATCGTGGAGGACTTCATCACCCGGAGCTTCGTCGCGTCGAGAAAGTATCGCGTCTGATCGTTGAGCGGACTTGCCAGCACCAGAACATCGATCGCGGACAGAAACTCATCTGCATCAATGTGCAATTGACCTGCATCATCGGCCTGGGGGCTTCGTTTTCGGTCGTCGTAATAATGGATGCTCATGCCGAAGGCCTTGGCGCGCGTCGCGATGGCACGTCCGATCCGGCCGAAACCGAAAACACCAAGCGACCGGCCGCTCAGTCCGACGCCGAGAAGCTGCGTGGGGGTCCAGCCCTGCCATGCACGAGACCGGATCAATGCAGCGGATTCAGTGACACGGCGAGCGGCACCTAACATCAGAAGAATCGCCGTGTCGGCGACGGCATCCGTCAGTACGTCTGGGGTATGAAGAACGGCGATCCGGGCGCGTTTTGCGGCATCGAGATCAAGATGGTCATGGCCGACGGAGTAGGTTGCGATCGCCTTCAACGACTTCGGACGGGCGTCAAAAAACGATCGATCGGCGCGAGTGGGCGGCGCCAGCACGATGGCATCGCACCCTTCCAGCGCCTTCGATACATCCAAAAGAGAAGCGCCGCGCAACGGACACTCAACTGTGTCGAAATTTGTCACGAATTCCTTCATGATCTCCGGCGGCAATTCGCACGTGACGGCAATCCGTTTCATAACCGAGCGTTCTCCGATGCCGATTTGCGACGGACATGGTCGCGCGTCAAAGCGTTCAATGCGCTAACGCCAATTAACGCCATGGCGTTATCCATCTCAAGCCGCAGGATTTCGATCGCCCGGCGGACGCCCGCTTCACCGCCTGCGGCCAGCCCCCACAGGAACGTGCGACCGCTCGCGCCGGCCGTTGCGCCGAGCGCGATGGCCTTCAAGATATCTGTCCCGCGCCTGACGCCACCGTCGAGAATGATTTCACCGCGACCGCCGATGACATCCACGATGTCCGGCAGCACGACCAGCGCTGGCGGCGAATGATCAAGCTGGCGTCCGCCATGATTGGAGACGATGACGGCTTCGGCGCCGAGATCGATCGCCTTTGCAGCATCGTCCGGGTGAAGGATGCCCTTGATTGCCAACGGGCCCTTCCAACGGTCGCGAATGCGCGCCACGTCATCCCAATTGGCGCTGGGGTCGAACAAGGTCGCGACGTGCTGCGCGACGCTGGTAAAACCTTTTGCGGCGGATTGGTCGAAATTACCGAAGCGGATCGGAGACCGCATGGTATCGAATAGCCACGCCGGTCGCTTGGCGATATCGAAAGCGGACCTAAGTGTCGGCCGCAACGGCAATGTGAATGCGTTTTTCGCGTCCCGTTCTCGACGTCCCGTAAGCGGCAGGTCGACGGTGAGACAAAGGGCGCGATAATCAGCTGCCGCGGCCCGATCGAGAAGACCATTCATCCAATCCCGGTCTTTCAAGAAATACAATTGAAACCAGCGATCACCATCCGGGCTCGCGCGGGCAACATCCTCAATGGAGGCAATAGAATTAGTCGAAAGACAGAACGGCACGCCACAGGACGACGCGGCCCGTGCGGCTGCGACCTCGCCGTCGCGGCGGAAAAAGCCGGCCAAACCTGTTGGAGACAGCATGACAGGAATTTGGGAATCGAGACCAAGAATGGATCGCCGCAAGCTTCGTTGGCTGACATCGACCGCAACACGCGGCATCAGATACCAATCGTCGAATGCGTCCGAGTTTCCGCGTAAAGTTTTCTCATCAGCTGCTCCGCCCTCGATAAAATCGAAAACGGCGAGGGGTAGTCGGCGTCTGGCCAGTATTCGCAAGTCGAAGATCGACTGGGCATCGGCCAACGCCCGCTCAGTCCTGTCAGACGATGAATAAAGCATTTTCGCATTACCCAGCTCATTCCGTAAACGGAATCGACGCCAGCTTATCAAAAGCGCGGATACCGGCACTGTAGATGAAATTCGTTTCGATGGAAGCACAGCAAAGATAACGCTGGCAAGCAAGACTCAAATCTGCTTACCCGAGTTTATATCGACATCTTACTGTGCTCGGTTTTAACGTCGTCGTACCCCTTTCCT
>JAQGJY010000044.1 GCA_028290325.1 Tardiphaga sp. | reverse complement strand
GGCCGCAAAGAAAACTACGGGAATTCGCTGAGTTCACACCAGCCAAGAATCTCGCCACCGTGTCTGGCGGGATCGGTCGCGCCGTGCCGGATCGGCTCGAATCCGACGCTCGCATCGCGCGCGTGCGGCGCGTCACCTGCTCCGACGAGCGTCGCTTCCCGCCCGACCAGCCCGGCGTTTTGACGATCGCCGCGGAGCTCCGCCCCTTGTCAGGGTCACAAAAAGTTCACCCGCGGAGACCAGCGGGCGATGATTGCGCCGCAATGGTTCGTCGCGCCGGACAGATTGGCAAGCGCCCACGGACCGGGGCCCGCGCGGCCATGACACCCATTCAGGCCGATATGGTGTCCCCCCTAAGGCTTGCCACGACTTAGGCGCACGCCCCCCTTCACAATGCCGTCGTACTGCCTGTAGTATATCGGCTCATGCTGCTTCGCAGCCAAAATTGGGGGCCGGGAGCGTCTTTTGAACGCACATGTCTCGCAAGGCGGTTGGCCGGTGCTGGTGTTGAACGCGGATTTCCGGCCGCTCAGTTATTATCCGCTCTCGCTATGGTCATGGCAGGACGCGGTCAAAGCCGTGTTCCTCGATCGCGTCAATATCGTCGAGCACTACGATCGCGCGGTGCACAGCCCCAGCTTCGAAATTCAGTTGCCGAGCGTGGTCTCGCTGAAGTCGTTCATCAAGCCATCGACGCATCCGGCCTTCACGCGGTTCAACGTCTTCCTGCGCGACCGTTTCTCGTGCCAATATTGCGGCGCGCCTGATGACCTGACCTTCGATCACATCGTGCCGCGCTCCAAGGGCGGCCAGACCACGTGGGAGAATGTCGTCGCCGCCTGCTCGCCGTGCAACCTGCGCAAGGGCAACATGACGACCGCGCAGGCCAGGATGTATCCGCGCCAGATGGCGTTCGCGCCGACGGTGCATCAGCTGCATCGCAACGGTCGGGCGTTTCCGCCGAACTATCTGCATCAGAGCTGGCTGGATTATCTGTATTGGGACACCGAGCTGGAGCCGTAGCGTTCGGCGATGCGCGCAGCGAGACTCGCTTCATGACAAGACTTCGCTGGCTCGCGTTCGTCGCAATGGTTCTGCTCGCGCCGCCCGCATGGAGCGCGGAGAGCGTCGGCGGCGACAAAGCGTTTTCCTTCGTGGCGCTGGGCGACATGCCCTACAATCTGCCCGGCGATGTCGTGAAATTCGACCGGTTGATCGGTGCGATTAACGCCATGAAGCCGGCCTTCACCCTGCATATGGGCGACATCAAATCCGGCAGCATTCCGTGCAGCGACGCTGTGCTGAGACAGGCCTACGACCAAATTCAGACTTTCGAGGGCGCGCTGGTCTATACGATCGGCGATAACGAATGGACCGACTGCCATCGCGCCGCGGCGGGTGGCTTCGATCCGCGCGAACGTTTGGTCAGACTGCGGGAAATATTCTTCGCAACACCGGACAAATCGCTCGGCCAGAGGCCGATCGCGGTTGAAAACCAGTCGCGGTCGATGCCCGACTATAAGACCTATGTCGAAAACGCCCGATTCGAGAAAAACGGCGTGCGCTTCATCAGCGTTCATGTCGTCGGCTCGAACAACGGCTTCGAGGCGCAGGATCCGGACTCGGCCATCGAGTTCTTCGCCCGCGACCGGGCCAACGTCGCCTGGGTCGAAGCCGGTTTTGCCAAGGCCCTGGATGAAAACGCCAAGGCCGTCGTGCTTTTCATGCAAGCCGAATTCGATCAGGCGCGTTTTCCGAACGGCGCCATGCCGCGCCAGTCCGGCTTCACCCGTGTGCTCGATGCCATCGAAACAGGGGCCCAAGCCTTTGGAAAACCGGTTCTCGTTATCAATGGCGATGAGCATGTCATCGAATTGACGCCGCTGAAAAATAGCCAGGGCAAGCCGATTCCAAATGTGCTGCGGCTGATGGTCTACGGCGACGGCGATGTCCACGCCGTCCGCGTCATCGTCGACCCCGACAGCGCCGGCGTCTTCGGCTTCGTGCCGATGATCATTCCCGAGAATCGCAACCACTAAGCGGCGGCCGACAAAAGCATTGTCAGCGGCAGCGGCAGCGCTAGGATGCTCCTCGTGTGAGACCAGAAGATCTCAGGGGAGAGCCGTCATGACCGCCAACAGATTTGCCGTGCTTGGATCGATCACCGCGTTCGGACTTGCGCTCATCGCGCCGGCGCAGGCGCTGACCATGCAGGAATGCAGCGCCAAATACTCCGCCGCCAAGACCGCCGGCACGCTGAACGGCCAGAAGTGGAACGACTTCCGCAAGGCCGAATGCGGCACTGACGCCAGCGCCACGCCCGCCGCCGCGACCACGACGACGGCGCAGGCCAAGCCGGCTGAGACGAAACCGGTCGAAGCAAAACCTGCGACGGCGCCGAAAGCGGCACCGGCCGCGGCGACACCGGCCGCACCATCCGGTCCGGCGAAATTCCCGTCCGCCGTCGATGCGAAATATTCCAAGGAAACGGCCGGCAAGGCGCGGATGAAAACCTGCCTCGATCAATACAATGCCAACAAGGCGGCCAATACCAATGGCGGGCTGAAGTGGATTCAAAAAGGCGGCGGCTATTACAGCGAATGCACCAAGAAGCTGAAGGGCACCGCCTGATCGACGACGCGAAGCCGGACACAGCCTGATCGGGTTGGTTGGTGTCCCACTCGCGTCGTGGACGTCGCGCGGATGCGGGCGCGGATTCGTGACTGTCAATTGTGCGACCGCCCATGGTAGATGTCCCCCGGATCACGCGGGAGAGTCACATGAGCACATTCGATCATTCGAGCCGCCGCGAGGTCCTCGTTGCAATTGGCGGAACCGCGATTTTGCTGGGCCTCTCGGCACAGACCGCTTTCGCCGCGCCGAAGACGACCAATCTGCCGATGGACGACGTGTTGAGCGAAGACGCGGTGCTGCGCGACCCGGACCTGTTCGTTGCCGGCAATCCGAACGGCGACATCACCATCGTGAATTACACCGACTATCAGTGCCCCTACTGCCGCAAGAGCGACGTCGATCTCCGCCAGGTGGTGAGGGATGACGGCAAGATCCGACTCGTTTTCAAGGATTGGCCGGTTCTCGGCCCGGCGTCCGTATCCGCCGCCAAACTCGTTCTGGCGACGAAGTATCAGGACAAATACATTCAGGCCCACGAGGCGCTGATCACCGCCAACGCCCGCCTCACCGACGACATCGTGCGCGAGCGACTGGCGGCGGGCGGCATCGATGTCGAGCGCGCCACGCGCGACCTTGAGGTCAACAAGAGTAAGGTGGAACAGATTCTCGCACGAAACGACGCCCAGGCCAAAGCCTTCGGCTTTCGGGGCACGCCGGCCTTCATCATCGGCAAATTCCGCGTCAACAGCCCGCTGACCACGATCCAGTTCGAGCGCGCCGTGCTCGACGCCCGCAAGGCGGCCGCGATGGTCAAGAAGACCTGACGCCTGTCGGGTGACGTCGCGACGGGAATTAACGAGCGTTATCAGTTCGAGGACAGCTGCGCCCATTTCTCGCGGGCGCGCGTCTTAAGGATATCCCAATCGGTCGCGGCGACGTCCCAGTTGACGAGGGTGCGATTGGCAGCGGCGA
This sequence comes from Tardiphaga sp., assembly GCA_028290325.1. Lineage (GTDB taxonomy): Bacteria > Pseudomonadota > Alphaproteobacteria > Rhizobiales > Xanthobacteraceae > Tardiphaga. The sequence continues at coordinate 1,002 of JAQGJY010000044.1, read as the reverse complement.
TATCGCCGGTCGCGACGCGCGATGTATTCATCGAGTCGTAGACGTAGGCGCCGCCGATGGTGAACAGGCAGCCAAGGATCATTCCGAACAACGTACGCATCGCAGACCTCACATGTAAGCGCGCGACAACGCGACCGTCTCGGCATTCGTTCCGCGCGTCAGCCTAAGATGGTTAAACCCGCGATTTACCCGGTGCCGGCGGCGCGGCGGCCGGTAACGTCGGCGCCGCCCTCGGAGGCGGCGCGCTCGCTTCGGGCGCGGAGGTCACGAGATTGAGCGACTTCAACTCATCCGGCCTGAAGATGAACAGCCGGTCCTTCGGCGTCTCCATCGCATGCACCCAGACTTGCAAGTTGATGCCCATGTCGCCGAGATAGCGCTGGCACTTCGCCGAGATGCGCTGGGCCGCGCTCATGTCGTCACGCGGCGCGCTGTTATCGGCGGACGCCATCGCGAAGACCTGATGCACGCCGATCGCAGCCTTGTCGCCGGCGCGGCGCTCGACGCCGCCCATGAACATCAGCGGGCATGACGACGCGCAGTATTTGTTGGCCTCGACTTCGGTCGCGAATTTCTTCTCGCGGATCAGCCGGCCCATCGCCAGCGCGTCGCTCACGGAACCGCCGGGCGAATTCAGCACCACCGTCTTGACATAGTCGGCGCGCTTGCCGACCTCAGCCGCGAATGCCGCGGAGATGCCTGGCGTGATCGTGCCGGTCGCCATGAGCTTCCCGCCACCGAGCAATTCGAATGTCATCGGCTGACCGAGCGCGCCAGCGGTCTGCGGAATCGGCGAGAGCCGGCGATCGCCACCCGGCAACAGCGGCGCGAGAATGTTGGGAAGCATCGAGGGCAGCGACAGCTCCGGCGACACGGACGGCGCGTCCGGCTTCGACGAGTCGAGCGGATTGGTCCATCCGTTCATGCCGGCCAGATCCACGCCGAGCACGGCGATGGTGACGATAACCACCGCGCGGAAGATGAAGCGCAATACCGCGTCGT
>JAQGJY010000040.1 GCA_028290325.1 Tardiphaga sp. | reverse complement strand
CGCGGCCTTCAAGGCTGGGTGCGCAATCGCCGCGACGGCAGCGTCGAGGCCGTATTCGCGGGTGACGCCACCATCGTCGATGCGATGATCGCCGCCTGTTGGAACGGACCGTCGATGGCGCGTGTCACCGATGTAATTAGCCATGACGCGACGGCGGACGAGCTCAGGCGACGCGGTGCGCATGATTTCGCCGCGCTGCCAACGCTCTAGGGTGTGCGGCACGCTGGCCGACGCGATGATGGCCGGCGCCATCGACAGCAACCGCAAACGCAACCGCGCCGCGTCGCGCCGCTAGCTCATCGCGTCCATTCGCGGCACAGGCTGCGAGGGTCCGAACACCTCGGCGAACGAACGCCGCAGCGCGTCGTCCACATCCGCCATCGTCGCGGTGACGCCGAGATCGCGCAGGCTGGTGACGCCGTAGCGCGGATCGGCGACACCGCACGGGACGATGCCGGAAAAATGCGCGAGGTCCGGCGCCACGTTGATGGCGATGCCGTGCAGCGACACCCAGCGCCGCAGCCGGACGCCGATCGCGGCGATCTTGTCTTCGTGGTCCGCGCCCTTGTCCGGTCGCGCGACCCAGACGCCGACGCGATCCTCGCGACGCTCGCCGACGATGTCAAAGCGCGCGAGCGCGCCGATGATCCATTGCTCCAGACCGGCGACATAGGCGCGCACATCCGGACGTCGCTGCTTGAGATTCAACATCGCGTAAGCGACGCGCTGGCCGGGGCCGTGATAGGTCAGTTGGCCGCCGCGTCCGGTCTCAAAGACCGGAAAGCGCGGATCGCGCAGATCATCCGGCTTGGCGGAGGTTCCGGACGTATACAGCGGCGGATGTTCGAGCAGCCAGATCTGCTCGGGCGCCACGCCGTCAGCGATCGCGGCGGCGCGCGACTCCATCGCGGCCAGCGCGGCGGGGTAGGGCACCGGCGCCGCCGCGACAATCCATTCGACGCGGCCCGGGGTCGCGCGGGCGAGCGGCGTCAGGTCAAGCATGTCGCGGGCGTTAATCATTGATTCACCATAACGTGGTGATGTGCGGACACGGCAGTCCCTTTAGCGTCAGTGCGGTTGAACGTGCCAACTCTCGATAAAATCCCGGTCGATCTCATTGTGGTTCTGGGCACGACGTCGATGCCGATCCATCAGGTGATGCGATTGAGCCGCGGCGCGATCATCGAACTCGACGCGACCGAGCAGGACGAGGTCCGCGTGCTCGCCAACAACATGCCGGTCGCCAGTGGCATCGTCGTCGTCAAGCACAATCGCATCAGCGTCGAAGTCAAGCAAATGCTGCCGCGATCGCCCGATCGCCGGTGAGCTGACATCGATCACCAAATCACCTGACCGCAGGCCTTGTGGCGGCATCATTGTTTTGTTACATCGGCGCCGGTTGATCCGGTTGGCGCAAGTCTCATGCCGATCAGCTAAGCGCTCGTGGCGGAATTGGTAGACGCGCTGCCTTGAGGTGGCAGTCCGTAACAGGGTGGGGGTTCGAGTCCCTCCGAGCGCACCAGACCTACAAGTCATCGATCGACTAAAGCGCGTCGCATTGCGGCGCGCTTTGCGCGTTTGCGGGGTCGGCCGTCACGGATGCAAACCCGGTCGGGTGACCGGCACGCTGCCGGGAATCGCGCGGCGGGCGGCGCTGGCGTCAAGCGATGGTGCGCGGTCAGCCGGCCCGGGCGTCACGACGGGTCGCGAATCCAGCCGCTGCGCAATGGTCGGCAGCGGCATCTGCATCCGCTCCGGCAATTTGAACACCATCAGGCCCGGTACAGGCATGATCGCGCCGCCGCCCGCCGCGATCGCCACGGGGGATAGCTGTTGCGACCATGGCGTATCGAGCGGCAAGCTCGCGCCACGCGCCAGATGCTTCACGCGGTCGAATGGCGTTGGCAACAGCATCAGCCCGCCCTCGGCCAATCCGGTCTGCGACATCGCCGGGATCGGCAGCGTCTCACTGCGGGCAAAGGCAAAGCCGGGCACCGCCGGCCAACGCGTCGATGTGGCGGCGGGATACATCCGCCATTGCTGGGGATCGGTCGGTGTCGCCGGCAGATCATGGCGCGCCGGCACGACGTGAACGATGCGATAGCCCTTGGCCTTGAGGTCGCGCAGGATGGCCGGCAGGGCCTCCACCGTTCGCGCCTGGATGTCGTGCAACAGCAAGATGCCTTTGCCTTTGGCCTCGAGCCGCGACATCGCGAGGGCATGGACCGTCGCCGACGTCACGTGCCGCCAGTCGTCGGCCGGAAAGTCCGCGCTCCACACCTGAAGGCCTTGCGACGTGGCGTAGTCCTCGGTGGCTTCGGCGCGTGACAGTCCGGGAATCCGGAAAAACGGCGCAGGCGCTTCGCCCAGCGCGGCGGTCGTCGCGGCGATGCCGCCATCGATCTCGGCCTGCGCGGCGGCGCTCGCCATCCGTTTCATGCCCATCGGGTGATGCTGCGTGTGGGTGCCGACCGTATGGCCTTCGGCGCGCAGGCGGCGCACGCCATCCGGATGTTGCTGCGCCATCATGCCGACGACGAAGAACGTCGCCTTCACGCATTCGGCGGCGAGGATGTCGAGGATCGCATTGCTGTGACGCGGGATCGGGCCGTCGTCGAAGGTCAGCACGACCTCCTTGTCCGCTAGCGGCAGCGTCTCGGCATATTGCATGGTGCCGATGCGCGGATGCTCGCGCGGATCGACGACCAGCGTGCGGGACGTGCCGAGCGCGTTGGGATTGCCGGGACAGTCGGACGCGGCCGAAGCGGGCGCGGCAACGCACAGGCCGGCCAGCAAGGCCAGGCCGGGCGCAGCCCACCGCGTCGGCATTCGTCGTGTCATCTCGATCCGCTCACGCAACTCACCAAGTCCGACCCTAAAGCTTCGTCCTGAATGCCCGCTTAACCGCCGGGCGTGGCGCCGGCCGGCGGCACGATATGCACCACGCGGTAGCCATTGACCCGCAAATAGCGCAGAAAGTCAGGCATCATCGCGGCAGTCTGCGCCTTCGGGTCGTGAAACAGGATGATGCCCTTGCGCGCCTTGGCCAGCCGGCCCGTGACCAGCGCCAGTTGCTGTTGCGGCGTCATCGGATTCCAGTCGCTGGCCCAGAGGTCGGCACCGAACACCGCGAAGCCGCGCGTCTGCATCAGATCGAGCAAAGCCGGCGTCGAGGCGAAATAGGGAAATCGAAAGAACGGGACCGGCGGCGGTGTCGCCGCGCGGCCATAGAGCGCGATGTCATCCGCGGTGATACCGCGCTCGATATCGGCGATGGCGACGTCCGGCGCGGTTTGCTCCATGTTCAGATGCGACAGGCTGTGATGCGCCACCGTGTGGCCCGCGGCGGCCATCCGTTTGACCAGGGCCGGATATTCGGTGGCGTGCTTGCCGATCAGGAAGAACGTCGCTTGCACGCATTCCTTGGCCAGCGCCGCCAGGATCGGACCGGTGGTTGCCGGAAATGGTCCGTCGTCGAAGGTCAGCACGACTTCCTTGTCGGCGAGCGGCAGCGTCTGCGGAAAGCTCTTGGTTCCGACGCGCGGCGTCGCGGCCGGATCGACCACAAGCGTCCTCGCGGTGCCGAGCGCGTCGCTACGCGGGCATTGCGCGGCGGCCGGCGCGGCGATCGCGATGAGAAGGGTCCAGGCGACGATGAGGATGCGCGTCATGACGCGATGCGTGATCGCTGCGCGCTACGGAGTCAATATTCGGGTGCACCGCAAAAGCGCAATGCGGCATTGATCTTGCGGCTGACTTCGCCGATGCAGGAGCATGCTGTTCATCGCCTCAAAAGTCGTCGGCTTCATCACGGTGCCGTCCAACGCCATCGCGCTGCTGGGTCTGGCCGGTTTGCTGCTGCTGCTGTTGAACCAGAAGCGGAGCGCGGTTTCGACATTAGCTTCGGCCTTCATCCTGTTGGTTATATTCGGATTTTCTCCCGCTGCTAATGTGATGCTTCTGGTGCTGTCCGAGCGCTTCCCGGCGTGGCGGGACGATGGCCGCGCCCCCGACGGTATCATCGTTCTCGGTGGCGGCCTCGACCCGGATCTGACCACGGCCCGCCGGTCGCCGGAAACCACCGACGCCGGTGAGCGCGTGCTGGCCATGCTCGATCTGGCGCGGCGCTATCCGCAGGCGCGGATCGTCTATACGAGCGGCAGCGGAAATCTGCTCCGGGGCGGCCCGGCCGAAGCGCCGCTGGCGGGACGGATCCTCGATGATTTCGGCCTCGCCAACGGCCGCGTTCTGCTGGAGGACCAATCCCGGACCACGGCCGAGAACGCCGCGCTGACCCGCGCGCTGGTGACACCGCGGCCCGGCGAACGCTGGCTGCTGGTGACGTCGGCCTACCACATGCCGCGATCGATCGCGGCGTTTCGCGGAGCCGGTTTCGAGGTCGAGGCCTATCCGGTCGATTTCCGCACGACCGGGTGGGGCGACGCCGCGCAGCCTTTCGACAAGATCAGTTCCGGTTTGGGGCGCAGTGACGTCGCCATGCACGAATGGGTCGGGCTGATCGCGTTGCGGCTGACCGGGCGCAGCGACGAGCTGTTTCCGTCGCCGCGACCGCCCGCGACCTCAATCCTGCCGCGGTAGCCCTAAGCGATAGACGCCACGAAAATCGGCCGGATCGACCGGCTTGCCTTTGCGGTAAATCACCAGCCGCCCGGCCTGCGCGAGCAAGACCGCCGCGCGGCGGATCGGCGTCAACAACGCGTGCCAGTCGTCGCCGGGCGAGATCGCCTGGGCGATTTCCGGCGCGCTCAGGGTGGCGTCGCCTTTGCGCGCCAGCACCGCGAGGATGGCCTCGTCGAGCGGGAGGGTCGAATCGGTGTCGGTCGGATGGGGCTCGGTCATGTGCAGGCCATGCCGCATCATCGGGCAGGCGGCAAGGGTGTCCCGCGATCACGGGCGCGGCGGCCCGCGTGTCGTGAGCCGCTGCACGATCGGCGGATGCAGCGCGCCGCCGGCGAGATCGGTCCCCATCGCCTCCCAGGCGCTGGATGCGAATTGTCGCCGCCAGGTGACGATCACGACGGCGGCGGTCGTCGCCATCAACACCCATGGGCTGAGGAACCAGCCGAGATAGCCAAGCGCGAAGAAGAAGGCGCGCTGGCCGCGATTGAAGTGCCGCCCGCCGGACTGGAACAGCCGGGTGGTGCGCATGACGTGCGCTTCGGTTTCCGGCGTCTCGCGCTGCGACGCCGGCGGCATCGCGCCGATCAGGATCGCGACATAATTGAACAGCCTGTAGGCCCAGGCGAATTTGAAGAAAGCATAGATGAAGATCACCACCAGCCCGAGACATTTGATTTCCCATAAAGCGGGCGAGGGCGGCGGACCGAACGGCAGCGTCGTCAACACGGCGGCGGCTTCATCGGTCGCTCGCAGCAGCGCCAGCGAGCCGCCGATCGCGAACAAGGTGGTCGAGGCAAAGAACGCGGTGCCGTTCTGCAGCGAGGCCATGATCTGCGTATCGACCATCCGGACCTCGCGATCGAGCAGCCGCCGCATCCAGACCTCCCGAAAGGCATTCATGCGCGCCGACAGGCTGTCGCGGCCATAGGCGCTTTTCTCCAGCGTGTAGGCATAGACCGACCATTCCAGCGCGAAGAAGCTCACCGCGAGCGCATCAACCCAAGTGGCTCCGAACAGATAAGCAGGCATGGCAAATCCTAGTGACGAGGTGGGGTAACGCCGATAACCCAGCAAGCAAATGGAGTGCCGGTTGCCGAGCGCCGACGCGCCATGGCACAACGCCGTTCCCGACCGGAGTCAAATTCCATGAGCCTCACGCTTGTCATCGGCAACAAGAATTACTCATCGTGGTCGATGCGGCCATGGGTGGCGTTGAAAGGCGCCGGCATCGCCTTCGATGAAGTGTGCATTCCGTTGTACACCGGCCCGGAGGACAAGGCGCGCATCCTCGCGGTGACGCCGTCCGGCAAGGTGCCCGCGCTTATCGACGGCGATGTGACGGTCTGGGATTCGCTGGCGATCATCGAATACGCCGCCGAGAAATACCCCGACGCCAAGCTGTGGCCGGCCAATGCGGCGGCCCGCGCCTATGCGCGCTCGATCTGCGCCGAGATGCATTCCGGCTTTCAGGCGCTGCGTCACGAATGCGGCATGAACTTGCATCGGCCGGTCGCCGCCAAGCCGCTGTCGGAGGCCGCGCTGGTGGATATCGCCCGGATTCAGGAGATTTGGACAGACGTCCGGGCCTGCTACGGCCACCTCGGTCCGTATCTGTTCGGTGGCTTCGGCGCGGCGGATGCGATGTTTGCGCCGGTCGTTCATCGCTTCAGGATCTACGCGATTGCGGTCAGCGATCCGGTGGCGGCCTACATGTCCACGATGGCGGTCGAACCGGCTTTCGCCGCGTGGACCCGCGACGGGCTGGCCGAGACGCTTCTGATCCCACGATTCGAGGCCGAATAGGCGATCGCTGCGGACACGGCCGCCCGAATCTCCGTCCAATCGGCTAAAACACGATTATCTTCCTGATAAATCTGCAAAATTGCGCGTTGGCCATGTCATCAAGCAACTGGCCACGGCGATGGTCGGCGTGCTATATGGCCGCAGGGTTTTCGGGCAAACCGATGTCGCGTTCCGCGCCGGCAACAGGTTGTCCCGCCTGACAATTTTTTCAGTGTGTGATGGAGAGGGCGTTGAAGCACAAGTACATCGTCGGAGAGACAGTCTATTTCACGGCCAGCAATGTGGCGCGCCCGGCCGCCAGCGGCACCTACGAGGTGATCCGCCTGCTGCCGACCGATGGCGACGACTGTCAGTACCGTATCAAGAGCACCACCGAAGCCTTCGAGCGCGTCGCCAAGGAAAGCCAACTCGCCATCAACTGACGGGTTGTTTGCGTCTGAACTGCGACCATCCGAAGCCAGCCCGAAAGGACTGCGGGCATGAATTGGCATTGGGCTGACAGGCTCGACCAGCTCTGGCGATCGCCATTCCTGCCGATCTGGCTGTTGTTGGCGATTGCCGGATTCGTCGGGCTGATCCTGCTGGTGGCGCTGCTGCGCGCCGAACGTTCGGTTGCCAACGGCACGCTGGCCGCGATCACGCTGCTGGCGATCGGTATCGTGGTGGCGATAGCGCTTCGCGACGGGGCCACGCCGGAATCAGTCAGCCCGGCGCCGCCGCCGCAAAATGCCGCGTCGCTGCCGGCGCTGGCCTGCCTCGACGATCTGGCCGGCGAGACCGTGTTGGCGGCCTGCGAGAAGTTGCTGTTCTCGTCGCCCGATACCGCCGCCGCCGCCGTGGCGCAAACCGCTGCGCAATTGAACCGCCTTGTCGCGCGCGGCGATGTCGCGACCGCCAACCGCGCCATGACGCCGGATTTGCAGTCGCTGCGCCGCGCGATCGAGCGTGACCGTTACGGCCTCGTCGCCTACGTGCTGTCGGTGCGTGACGGCTGCAAGCCCGAGCAGTGCGCGGCCTTCGACTCGTTGACCGACCGCACCCGGATCGCCGCCAACATGACCGACAAGATCTACGAGGCGGCGATCGCGCGCTATGAACCGGGCTGGGGCGCGCCGGCCATCGCCGCGGCGCCGGTCTCGCTGATGACGCCGACGATGCCGACCGGCAAGCCGACCAATACCGATTTCCCGAACTCGGCCTCGATCCCGCCGATCAACATCATGACCCCGGAGCCGCCGCTCACCGCGCCGCGTCCGGCTGCGACGGCCCCGCCGTCCACCGCGCCGAAGAAGCAGCCGGCGGCGCCGAAGAAGCAGCCTGCGGCTCCCGTCCAATTGACGCCGGCACCGTCATCCACAGCCCCGGTCGCGCGCGATCAGTGATGCTTTCAATCGGGCGGCGCCGGCGCTACAGCTCGCGCATGCCGCTTCATATTCTCAAGCTTGCCGTCGGCTGCGACTCCGTCAAGGATTTGAGGGCGTGGGTGGCCGACCGGCAGAAACTCGCGCAAAGCAACGGCCTGCCGCCGCGTCATATCCACATCACCCGCATGGTGCCGAAGCGCGACGCCGAGGTGCTCGATGGCGGTTCGCTCTATTGGGTGATCCGTGGCGAGATCGCGGCGCGCATGAAGCTCATCGCGATCGAACCGTTCCGCGACAGCGCGGGCATCGGCCGCTGCCGTCTCGCGATGCAGCCGAAGGTGATCTCGGTGGCGCCGCGCCCGATGCGCGCGTTTCAGGGCTGGCGTTATTTCAAGGACACGGACGTGCCGCCCGATCTCGGCAAGGCTGCCGCCAGCATCGAGGCGATGCCCGAGCCGATGCGTCGCGAATTGCGCGAGCTGGGGCTGCTCTAGACCGCCGCGTTATCGATCAATCGGGTGTTGCCGATCTTGGCCGCCACCAGCAGCCGCAACGGCCCGTCGGCAATCGACGACACCGGCGCCAGCGTCTCGGCGTGCCGGGCCTCGAAATAATCGACTGTGAATCCAGCGGCGGCGATGGTTTCCGCGCCCGCCGCCATGACGGCCGCTAACTCGTCGCCCGCGCGCAGGCGCTTGCTGGCGTCCTTGATCGCGCGATACAAAATCGTCGCCGTCTGCCGCTGCTCGGGCGTCAGATAAAGGTTGCGCGACGACATCGCCAGACCGTCGCGCTCACGCACGGTGGTCATCCCGATCACCTTGACGCCGAGATCGAGATCGCGCGCCATCCGCGTCACGACCTTGAGCTGCTGATAATCCTTCTGGCCGAACAGCGCGAAATCCGGGCGGCATTGCGTGAACAATTTGCCGACCACGGTCGCGACGCCGCCAAAGAAATGCGGCCTGAATTTATCCTCGAGGCCGGCCATCGCCGGGCCTTCCGGGGTGATGCGCGTCGCGAATCCGTCCGGATACATTGTTGCGACGTCCGGGTTCCAGATCAGATCGACCTTCTCGGCGGCGAGCTTGGCGACGTCGGTTTTCCAGGTGCGCGGATAGGAGCCGAAATCCTCGTGTGGCGCGAACTGCGCCGGATTGACGAAGATCGAAACCATGACCTTGTCGGCGCGTCGCTTGGCGGTTCGCACCAACGCCAGATGACCGTCGTGCAACGCGCCCATCGTCGGCACCAGAGCGGTCGTCGCCTCGCGGCCGCGCAGATCGGCAAGGGCGCGGCGCAGGGCGGGGAGCGTGCGGACGATCACGGGTGGTTTCGGCATGACGACTCGATCAGTGAAGCGAAGGCGGGACGTGTTCCATATCAAAGCCGGCGCATCACCGCAAAGCGCGGCCGGGCATTCACCATGAACGCAGTCCGAACGGGTCTTCGTTATCGTCTTATGTCATTAACTTGGCGGTAACCCTCTGCGATTTGAACATCGCGGGGTAGGAGTATCGATGCGGGTGCAGGCGACACAGGGACGTTCCGGCTCGGCGCATGTCGTGGTGCTGGGCAACGAAAAGGGCGGGTCGGGCAAATCCACCACCGCGTTGCACGTCGCCGTGGCTTTGCTCAAGGCCGGACAGCGCGTCGCCACCATCGATCTGGATTGCCGCCAGCAAAGTTTCACGCGCTACATCGCCAATCGCCGCGCCTGGGCGAAGCGCAACAACGTGACGCTGGAATTGCCGACCCACCGCTGCATCGAACTCGGCACCACGATGCAGATCGCCGACAACGAATCCGCCGAGCTGAGCCAGTTTCTCGATGCGATCGGCGCGGTCGAGCGCAACTGCGATTTCATCGTGATCGACACGCCCGGCTCGGACAGTTACCTGATGCGGCTGGCGCATTCGATGGCCGACACGTTGGTGACGCCGATCAACGACAGCTTCTTGGATTTCGACGTGCTCGCCACGGTCGATGCCGCAACCTATTCGGTCACGGGTGAAAGCCACTATGCGACGATGGTGCGCGACTTCCGGCGCAAACGTCGCCAGCTCGACGGCGCCAGCACCGACTGGATCGTCGTCCGCAACCGCCTGTCGGTGCTCAACTCCCGCAATCAGGCGCGTCTCGCCGGCGGGCTAAAGGAGCTGTCGCTGCGGCTGGGGTTTCGCCCGATCGACGGTCTGGCCGAGCGCTCGGTCTATCGCGAGTTCTTCCCGCGGGGCCTGACCGCGCTCGACAATCTCGACGAGATCACGCTCGGCACGCGCCCATCGCTCGGCCACGTCACCGCGCGCGAGGAGGTGCTGGCGCTGCTGCGGCAGTTGAAGCTGCCGCTCGACGAGCGCGGCCGCCGCCGCGCCGCCAACCGCGCGGAGTGGGCGTCGCAGGTCGATAAACCTCTCGAACTGCACGACATCGTTGGCTTTTGACTCGATTTTGCTCCGACTTTGGAATGTGGCGTTGAAGCGTTGCTGCCTATCATGCGGCTGGTTTGCATAGTTAGCGGGCGCCACAAATCACAATATTTGATCTTCTTGTCATGTGGTTGTGACCTGTAGGCTTCAGACATCACGCGGGTGTGAATCCGTAAGTCGCAGGATGGTCATGAAGCGCCAGATCATTTTCGTCTCGTCGTTCGTCGCGGTCGCGTTGGCGCTGTTCGTCGCCAACAAGTTTGCGATCCGGCATGAGACGTTCTCCTTCTACGATGCCACGCGCGGTCGTACCGTCGAGGTCCAGATCGCGGTGCGTCGCGACAAGGAAATGCAGGCCGGAGCCGGGCTCTCGACTTTGCCGGTCGCCGTGCTCAATCACGGCAACACGGTCCGCTTCACCGAATACTCATTCCTGTCGAACGTCTTCGCCGCGCGCGGTTATCTCGCGGTCAGCGTCCAGCATGATTTGCCGACCGACGCGCCATTGGTGACTAAGATCGGGGAGCCCTATGTCGGCCGTCTTCCGGTCTATCAGCGCGGCGTCGCCAATATCGCCTTCGCGCTGGAGGAAATGAAGGCGATCCAGCCGAATGCCGATTACCAGCACCTGACGATGGTTGGCCACTCCAACGGCGGCGACATCTCGATGTATTTCGCCAAGCTGCATCCGGATCAGGTGAAGAAGATCGTGACGCTCGACAATCTGCGCGTTCCATTCATGACCGACGGCAAGTTCAAGATCCTGTCGTTCCGGTCCGAGGATCCGGTGTTCAAGGCTGATGCCGGCGTCGTTCCGGACGACGAGGTTTGCAGCAAGGCGGGCATTACGGTCGTGAAGACCGGCTACCAGCACGTCGATATGAGCGATCGCGGACCTGACACCGTGAAGACGCGCATCCGGACGCTGCTGGACAAGTATCTCGGCGACGACGACGTGGCGCCGGGGACGATCCCACGCAAGCTTTCGACCGACGCGCTGGTGGCGCACAACACCGCGCGCTGAGCGTTTTTCGCGGCGGCTCCGATCGGCTCTGGATGTGCTCTCATGGATGATAAGGCGCCCCGCGCGGCGTAGGTTGTCACGGTGACGGCGCTCTTTCACCTTGCACGAGACAGCCAGCCGCCATTGACCGCAT
>JAQGJY010000034.1 GCA_028290325.1 Tardiphaga sp. | reverse complement strand
CAGCAGGCCGCGGCGATCGATCGTGCGCGATGTTGCGAGGTTGGATGGGGCCGCGTCGTGCATGTCAGGCTGAATTGGCATCGTCGTCCTCCCGGCTTCTCTGGTTGTCCAGTGATTGCGGGGGATTTAAATACCGCTGCGCGCACAGCGCCAGCACTTTCGATGTTGCCGCGCGGCAAGCGCGATGCAGCAATACGGGTTGTCATTCCGGGGCGCGGGCGGCGCTCGCCGCCTGCGCCCCGGAATTCTGAAACGGTCATTCCACTGTGAGTTTCCAGGTTCGCTCGAGCTGCTCTCGCCCCCGAACGACAGCGAGAGTTCGTTACACCGCATCCCAATTGAAAATGTCGGCCGAGCGGTCGAGCTTGTAGAACGAGCCCTTCAGCGCCTTCATGCCATGATCGGCGATGGTCTGCGGGGTCCAGCCTTCGCCGCGATGCACGGAGCGGACCGGGCGCGACTGACCCATCAGGAAGATCTCGTTCATGCGCACCGCGAAGATCTGACCGGTAACGTCCTTCGCCGCGTCGGACAGCAGGAACGCGCACAGCGGCGCGATCTTTTCCGGGCCCATTTGCTGCATGCGCTCGACGCGGGCTTTCTCTTCCGGCGTCTCGGTCGGGATCGTGCCGATCAGGCGCGACCAGGCGAAAGGCGACACGCAATTCGACGTGACATGAAAGCGGCTCATGTCGAGCGCGATCGATTTCGACAGGCCGACGATCCCCAATTTGGCGGCCGCGTAATTGGCCTGGCCGAAATTGCCGATCAGGCCCGAGGTCGAGGTGAAATGCACAAACGAGCCGGATTCCTGTTCCTTGAACAAGCGCGCGGCAGCGTGCGAGACGTAGAACGAGCCCATCAGATGCACCTTGATGACCTGCTCGAAGGCATCGACGCTCATGCGATGGAAGATCGCGTCGCGCAGAATGCCGGCATTGTTCACGACGCCGTCGAGCTTGCCATAGGTGTCGGTCGCGGTCTTGACGATGTTGGCGGCGGCGAGCGCCTCGGCGACGCTGTCGAAATTGGCGACGGCGGTGCCGCCGGCCTTGCGGATTTCCTCAACGACTTCCTCCGCCGGCGCCGCACTGGTGCCGGAGCCGTCCGCCGCGCCGCCGGGATCGTTGACGACGACCTTGGCGCCTTCGCTGGCGCACAGCATCGCGATGGCGCGGCCGATGCCGCGTCCCGCGCCGGTGACGATGATGACTTTTCCGTCGAGCATTTTGGCCTGTGACATGGTGAGTCCTCTTTTGGTTGTCGTAAGCCGATCAACGTTTTCCAAGGTCGACGGCAGAACGCGTTGCGGCGATGTGCGTGGCTTAGACCGAGCCGCTATCTCTCGTTGGTGAAGATCACCGTGCCGGACGCGGCGAACATGCCGCCGACGCCGTGACACACCGAGATCTTCGCGTCCTTCACCTGCGCCGGCGCGATGCCGCGCATCTGCCGCACGCTCTCCTGCAAGGCGTACATGCCGTACATGCCGGAATGCATGTAGCTGAGGCCGCCGCCATTGGTGTTCATCGGCAGCTTGCCGCCGATCGCGGTGTTGCGGTCGGCGATGAACTTTCCGGTTTCCTCGTGCGGCATGAAGCCGAGATCGCCGAGCCCGTACAACGGCAGATGCGCGAAGGCGTCATAGATCATCAGATGATCGACATCCTTGTGCGCGATGCCGGCTTCCTTGAAAGCCTGCGGTCCCGCCACACGAAACGCGCGCGAATGGTCGAAGCTTTCCATCTGCGACACCATCGGCGTCTCGACGCTTTCGCCGGTGCCCATGATGTAAACCGGCTTGTTCGGGAAATCCTTCGCGCGATCCGCACTGGTCAAAATCAGCGCGCCGCCGCCATCGGTGACGAGGCAGCATTGCAGAATGCGGAATGGATAGGCGATCATCCGCGAGTTCAGCACGTCCGCGACCGTGATCGGGTCTTTCATTGTCGCGCGCGGATTCTTCGCCGCCCATTCGCGTTGCACGACCGCGACCATGGCGATCTGTTCGTGCGTGATGCCGTGGGTTTTCATGTAGCGCAGCACCGGAATCGGAAACATGCTCGGCGGCCCATAGACGCCATAGGGCGCCTCGAACTGGCCTTGCAGCGAGTCGGCCGGGATCGAGCGCGGCGCCTTGCCGATCATCGATTTGCCGCTCTCGGCGTGGGTGATCAGCACGGTCTTGCACAGCCCCGCCTCGATTGCCGCAGCGGCGTGGCGGACGTGCAGCATGAACGAGCAGCCGCCCACGGAGGTGCCATCCACCCATGTCGGCGTGATGCCGAGATAATGCGCGATCTGCTGCGGCGTCTCGACGGCGGTGGCAATCCCGTCGATGTCCGACGGCTTGAGACCGGCATCGGCCATCGCGTTCAGCGCGGCATCGGCGTGCAGTTGCAATTGCGACATGTCGGGGATGACGCCGAGCTTGGTGGTCTCGGCCGCGCCGACGACGGCGACGTGATTCGTCTTCATCTGCTTCAGCCCTTCGCCGGCTTGAACAGGGGGAGGGTGATGCTGTCGTCGAGTTTCTCGAACGCGACCTCCAAAGCCATGTCGAGCACCAAGGCCTCGGGCGTCTGCGGGCAGTCGATGATGTTGCTCATCAGGCGCGGGCCTTCCTCCAGCGCGACCACGGCGATGGCGTAAGGCGGCGTGAAGCCGGGCGCGGCCGGGCGATGGTTGATGACGTAGCTGTAGAGGGTGCCCTTGCCGCTGGCCTTCTTGATGCTGACCTTGCGCGAGCCGCATGTCGGGCAAAACGGGCGCGGCGGGAAATAGACATGCGCGCAGTCGTCGCAACATTGCAGCAGCAATGCGCCAGCTTTGGCGCCGTCCCAATAATGCTGGGTCTCAGGCGTTGGTTTGGGGCGTGCGCGGGCAGCCTCGGCCATCGGGTGTCTCCCTGGTTTTTTAATCGATCAATTAATTGTCTCCTTGATGCGCCACGCGATGCAATGATGTCAACGGGGCAGGTGATCGCGCATGGCACTCTGCGAGGGACGCATCGCGCAAACCGCACAATTCTTGAAGCGGGACGTATCAGTATATACGATAACCCAGATGAAAATCACTTTCGACCCAGCAAAGCGGCTCGAAAATCTGGCAAATCGCCAACTGGATTTCATGGATGCCAAGATCGTGCTCAGCGGTCAGGTGCTGACCACGGAAGATACCCGTAAGGACTACGGCGAGCAGCGATTTCAAACGGTGGGGTTTTTGGCGGGCCGCATGGTGATGGTGGTGTGGACTCCGCGCGATAAAACAACGCATGTGATCTCGATGAGGAAGTGCAATGTCAAAGAGCAAACACGTTATACGAAGCGATTTGAAGAGAGTTGACGCACACGTCGTCCAATCGCACGAATATGACGACGCGCCTGAGTTGACTGACGAACAATTGGCCAATGCCGTGTTGTCGGTTGGGGTGAGGCCGCCTGGTCGTCCGAAGTCGGACAATAAGAAAACTGCTGTCAGTCTGCGTCTTGATGCCGACGTCGTGGCGGCATTCAGGGGGACCGGTGTCGGATGGCAGACCCGGATCAACGATACGCTGCGCGCCAAGCTAAAGGACGGCAAAGTCGTTATCTCGACGGCGGACAAAAAGCCGAGGAACCAAACATTGGCGACGATGAAGGCCAAGCGGAAGCGAGCCTAGCTATCGTCGCGATTGATGAGCTGAATCGGCCCTCAAAGGACTTGGAATGCTTATGACCGACCACCCAACGCTTGCCTCGCTCGCCGCTGATCTCGCTGCCGGAAAAACCACGTCGCGCGCGTTGGTCGAACGCTGTCTCGCCAATATCGCCGATCCCAAAGGCGAGGGCGCGCGGGTGTTCGTCCATGTCGATCGCGACGGCGCGCTCGCCGCCGCCGATGCCATGGACGCGCTGCGCAAGGCCAACGCCGCGCCGTCGCCGTTCGCCGGCATTCCGGTCTCGATCAAGGACCTGTTCGACATCAAGGGGCAGGTGACGAAAGCCGGCTCGCGCGCGCTCGACGATATGCCGCCGGCGGAGGCCGACGCGCCGGCCGTGGCGCGGCTGCGGCGCGCGGGTTTTGTCGTGATCGGCCGCACCAACATGACCGAATTCGCTTATTCGGGCCTCGGCATCAATCCGCATTACGACACGCCGAAAGGCGTTTGGCGGCGCGATGTCGGCCAAGGCACGGGTCATGTGCCGGGCGGCTCGTCGTCCGGCGGGGCGGTGTCGATCGTCGATGGCATGGCGTTCGGCGCATTGGGCACCGACACCGGCGGCTCGTGCCGGATTCCGGCGGCGTTCAACGGCATCGTCGGCTTCAAGCCGACCGCCGAGCGGGTGCCGCTCGACGGCGCCATTCCCCTGTCGCAGAGCCTCGACAGCATCGGGCCGCTGGCGCGCACCGTGTCGTGCTGCGCGATCATGGATGCCGTGTTGGCGGATGACGACATCATGCCGCTGGCGCCGCGTCCGGTTCACGGCCTCCGGCTGCTGGTGCCGACGACGATCGTTCTCGACGATCTCGACGCGCATGTTTCGAAAGCTTTCGAGCTGGCGCTGCAACGCCTTGAGGCGGTCGGCGCGATCATCACCCGCGCGGCGTTTCCCGAGTTCAACGATGTCGGGATCATTGGCGCCAAGGGCGGCTTCCCGGCGGCGGAAAGTTATGCCTGGCATCGCCGGCTGATGGAGCGGCGCGGCGGCGACTATGATCCCCGCGTGATCAGCCGGATCATGCGTGGCGAAAGCCACAGCGCTGCGGACTACCTCGACATGCTGGCGGCGCGTGACTCGCTGATCGCCCGCGCGGCGCTGCGGTTGGAGCCTTATGACGCGCTGCTGATGCCGACCGCCGCGCAGGCGCCGCCCGCCATCGCCGCCATGACCGACGAGGCCGCTTACACCAAGGCGAATCTGGCGGCTTTGCGCAACAGCACCTTCATCAACATGATCGACGGCTGCGCGATCTCACTGCCGATCAGCAGGCCGGGCGACGCGCCGGTCGGGCTGACGCTCGCCGCCGCCGGCTGGCACGACCGCGAGATCTTCGACATCGCGGCGGGGATCGAGGACGTCGTGCGCGGCTAGGGGTGCCGCCATTCCGGCGCGCACGCGCATCCTGGCGCGGGCCAACCCGGAATCCCATTCTGTTCACTTGCTGAGATTCCCCGGTGCACAATTGTGTAAAGGTGTTTGGCGTTGGCCAGACGGGGTCCGCGCCCCGGAATGACAATCACACCCAACTCGTTGTCGGGTGGATGAATCCCCACGGGCTCGCTTCCGAGCCGGTCGGCGTCACGATCTCGATCAGCACCGGGCCACCATCCGCCAGCGCTTTCTCCAGCGCCGGTTTGAATTCCGCCGGCGAGGTCACGCGCAACGCCATCACGCCGAACGATTCCGCCAGCTTGATGAAATCCGGATTGACCAGATCGGCGGCGACGACGCGGCCACCGAAATTCTCCATCTGGTCGCGCCGCACATTGCCATAGGCGTTGTTGTTGAACACCAGCGTCACGACGCCGATGCCGAATTGCACGGCCGTCGCCAGCTCCTGCACCGCGAACATGAAGCCGCCGTCGCCGGTGATCGCCACCACCGCGCGATCGGGATGGGCCACCTTGGCGCCGAGTGCGGTCGGGAAGCCCGAGCCCAGCGTGCCCTGATAGCCCGAGGTGATGAAGGTGCGCGGCTGATAGACCGGAAAGCCGTACCATGACGCGAAGCCGACCTGCGAAAGCTCGTCGGTGACGATCGCATTATCGGGCAACACGGCGCGCAGCACGTCGAGATAGGCCATCTGCGGCTGCACGCTCTGGATCGCGTCTTGCGCGGCGGCGGTCGCCTCGCCGATCTCCGCGCGTCGCGATTTCGATTTTGTGAATCCCGC
>JAQGJY010000468.1 GCA_028290325.1 Tardiphaga sp. | reverse complement strand
TCAAGGATTTCAACCGCAAGGTCAGCCTCGCGCAGGATCTCGAACGGCTGACGCTGGCGACCGGCGCCAAGCGCAATGAATATGAAGGCGTGCTGGCGGCCCTCGCCGGCTCCGACCGCAAGGCGGCGATGGCGCTGGTGATGGACCTGATGTCGATCGCCGGCACCACCAATGTCGGCGGTCGCTCGGTCGATGAAATCGCCGATCGCTTTCTCGAACAATCGACGTTGAAGGGCGGCGCGCTGCCGCGTGACGCGCTCGATCACATCAAGCGCTTCCTCGCGATCTCGGGCGATCCAAGCGACGCGGTCGCGCAACTGCGCGCGCTGGCGACCGACGCCAAGCTCGACATCGCGGCCGCGATCGACGAATTCGAGCGCCGCATCGGCTTCATGGCCCACCAGGGGGTCGATGTCGGCAAAACGCGGTTTTCGACCTCGTTCGGGCGCGGGCTCGATTACTACACCGGCTTCGAGTTCGAACTGCACCGCAAGGGCAACGGCGACGATCCTCTGGTCGCCGGCGGCCGCTATGACAGACTGTTGACGCAGCTCGGATCGCAGACGCCGATTCCGGCGGTCGGCTTCTCGGTGTGGATCGAGAACCTCGCGCTCCGGACCCCGATCAAGGCGGAGCGCGCATCATGACCGCGCCGTTCGTTCTCGCCGTCCCCTCCAAAGGCCGCTTGCAGGAAAACGCCGAGGCGTTCTTCACCCGCGCCGGTCTGACGCTCGCCAAGCCGCGCGGCGCGCGCGATTATCGCGGCGCGATCGCGGGCCTCGACAATGTCGAGATCGCCTATCTGTCCGCCAGCGACATCGCCGGGCAACTGGCGCGCGGCACCGTGCATCTCGGCGTCACCGGCGAAGACCTGCTGCGCGAAAGCATTCCGGATACCGATGCGCGCGTCGCGCTAATTGAAGGTCTCGGCTTCGGCAGCGCCAATGTCGTCGTCGCGGTGCCGCAGGCGTGGATCGACGTCCGCACCATGGCCGACCTCGACGACGTCACCACCGGCTTTCGCGCCCAGCACAATCGCCGCATGCGCGTCGCGACCAAATACATCAACCTGACGCGCAATTTCTTCGCGTTGAACAACGTCGTCGATTATCGCATCGTCGAAAGCGCCGGCGCGACCGAAGGCGCGCCGGCCTCCGGCGCCGCCGAAATGATCGTCGATATCACGACGACCGGCGCGACCTTGGCGGCCAACGGGCTGAAAGTGCTCGACGACGGCGTGATGCTGCGAAGCCAGGCCAACCTCGTGGCATCGCGCGATGCCGACTGGAACGCGGAGGCGCTGGAGACCGCGCGCGTCATCCTCGACCATATCGCCGCGCGCGCCCGCGCCAGCAAATACAAGGAAGTCCGCACCCGATTTTCAGGTTGCGATGCCGCGATGCTGACGGAGGCGCATAACCGCTTCGGCGTGGTGTCGCCGTTCGGCGGGCCGACCTCATCCGGCATGCTGACCCTGCATTGTCCGCCAGCGCAGCTTTACGCGCTCGGCAGCTTCCTGCGCGCCAAGGGCGCGGACACCGTCTCGGTCGCGTCGCTGGATTATGTGATGGGCCGCGACAATCCGCTGTTCGCCAAGCTCGAGGCGTTTCTATCGACATAAGCCTTGCGCGCACCATATGTTTTGTCATTGCGAGAAGCGTCAGCCCCTGCTTTCGACGAGCTGACGCTGCTTCACAATGACGGACTCGATGAACCCGGATGACGATCGATGACCCTCGGCACTGACGTTTCCGCCCTCTCCGTTCGCGGTGCGAGCGCCGCCGGCCGCGACCTGTCGATCGTCGTGCCGGTCTTTAACGAGGCCGCCGGCCTCGCATTGCTGCACGAACGCCTCAGCGCGCTGGCGGCAACGCTGAAGGCGCGCCACGGCGTCGCTTGTGAGGTGATCTATGTCGATGACGGCAGCAAGGACGACTCGCTGGCGATCGCGCGCGATCTGCCGCCCGACGGTCTCGACGTGCAGGTGGTGTCGCTGTCGCGCAATTTCGGCAAGGAGGCCGCGCTCATGGCGGGCCTCGATCATGCCAAGCGCGGCGGCGCGGTGTTGTTCATGGACGGCGATGGCCAGCATCCGCCGGCTTTGATCGAGACCTTGGTCGGCCACTGGATCGACGACGGTTACGACGTCGTGTTCACCGCCAAGGCGCATCGCGACAACGAGTCCTTCGTGATGCGCCAGGCGGTGCATGGCTTTTACACCCTGATCAACTGGGGCGCGCGGCAGAAGATTCCAGCGGATGCCGGCGACTTCCGCCTGCTGTCGCCGCGCGCGGCGGCGGCGTTGCGGCAACTGCCGGAACGCAACCGCTTCTTCAAAGGCCTCGCGACCTGGATCGGCTTCAGGCAGATGCGCGTCGCTTACGAGCCCGCGCCGCGCGCGCACGGCGTCACCAGTTTCAGCCCGAGCCGGCTGGTCGGCCTGTCGATCGAAGGCCTGACATCGTTTTCGGTGGCGCCGCTGCGCCTCGCCAGCCTCGCCGGCCTGCTGATGGCCTTCATCGCGTTTCTGTTCGGCCTGTCGATCCTGTGGGAGACCTTCGTCGATGGCAAATCCGTGCCCGGCTATCCATCGCTGATGGTCAGCGTGATGACGATCGGCGGCGTCCAACTGCTGATGATCGGCATCGTCGGCGAATATATCGGCAAGATTCTCTCCGAGCTGAAAGCGCGACCGATCTATTTCGTCGCCGAGCACAGCGTCAAACATGCCGACGCGCCATCCGAACGCGTCGACGCGCCAGCCGATCGCGCCGCCGCCGAATGAGCGCGCCGCGCCGCATCACGCTTTGCGCCGACGATTACGGCATCAGCCCGGGCGTCAATCGCGGCATCCGCGAGCTGATCGCGCAGGGCCGCCTCAACGCGACATCGGTGATGGTGGTCGGGCCCGCGATCGGCCGCGACGAGATCGACGCATTGATGCAGGCCAGCGCACGGAATCCGCGCTGCCAGATCGGCCTTCATACGACGCTGACCGCGCCGTTTCATCCGCTGACGCTGGCGTTTCGTCCGCTGCATGGCGGGCTGTTTCTGCCGCTGCCACGGATGTTGAAAACCAGCCTGCTGCGCCAGCTGGACGGCGAGATGATCCGCGCCGAAATCCTGGCGCAGATCGCGGCTTTCGTGGCGATGGTCGGCCGCGCGCCGGATTATCTCGACGGCCACCAGCACGTTCAGATTTTTCCGCAGGTTCGCGATGCGGTGCTCGACGCCGTCAAGACGGCCGCGCCGACCGCATGGGTGCGGCAATGCGGCCGCGTCGGTCCGCTGGCGCAACGCCTCGGCATGCCGAAGGCGCTGTTGCTCGATGTGTTGAGCGCCGGCTTTCGCACGCGCGCCGCCGCCGCCGGTGTCGCGGTCAATCCGGCTTTCGCCGGCGCCTATGATTTCACCCGGCCGGTCGAATTCCCGACACTGATGAGGAATTTTCTCGACGGCCTGCCGGATCGCGGCCTGGTGATGTGCCATCCCGGTTATGTCGATGACGTCCTGATCGCGCTCGACCCGCTGACCGACCAGCGCAAGCGGGAATATGATTTTCTGGCCAGCGACGCGTTCGCGTTATTGCTCGAGGCGGAAGACGTGACCTTGCGCGCTTAGGAGCGCAATGCCGGCCGGCAAGCGCCGGCGACGAATTCCGAATGACGGACCGTTTTGTCGCATGCCAAAATTTAATGCGGGGCGGCACTTCTGGACGTCCGGCGCGTCACCACATTAACGTCCGTGCCTGTCAAACGGCACCCACCGATGTTGAGAGGATGCCATGACTCCGCAAGAACGCCAGTTGATTGACGATCTGTTCGGCCGGCTCGCCAAGGTCGAAGGTGCACCGCGCGACCGCGAGGCATCCGAGGCGATCGCGCAGGGCCTGCGCCAGGCCCCCAACGCGGTCTATGCGCTGGTCCAGACCGTGCTCGTGCAGGATGAAGCGCTGAAGCGCGCCGATGCCCGCATTCAGGAATTGGAAGCCGGCGATCCGGCCACCCGGCAGCCGCCCGGTGGCTTCCTCGATTCGATGCGCGATGCTCTGTTCGGCGGCAATCAGAACTCGCCTGCGGGCTCGTCGCGCGGCTCGGTGCCGCCGGCCGGCGGTCGGCCGGTGTGGAATACCGGACAGGTCACGGGTCAGCCGCCCGGTGGTCAATACGGCCAACCGCAAGGCGATCCGCGCCAGTTCAATCAGGGCGGCCAATTCGGCCAGCCACCGCAGCAAAGCGGCGGCGGCGGATCATTCCTCGGCACCGCGGCGGCGACCGTGGCCGGTGTGGTCGGCGGTGGGCTGTTGATGAACAGCATTCGCGGCATGATGGGCGGCGGCGAGGGCCACAACAGGAGTGGCTTCGGCGACAGCGCCAATGCATCGGAGAGCAAGACCCCGTGGAGCGGGGATTCGTCGAGCAACAACGATCTGGCGAAGGATGCCGGCGTCAATGATATCGGCTCACGTCATTCCGACAACGCCAGCGGCGGTGACCAGCAATATGGCGCCTACGACAATGCGTCGAACGATGCTGACGATGTGGACATCGGCGATGATTTCGACGGCGGCGGCGATAGCGATTACGCCTGATCGGAAGCTGTCGTTGCGCGGCAACCTGGCCGGATGACCCTCGTGAAATTACGGGCGCGCTCGCACCGAGTGGTGCGTGCGCCCCGGAATCGCAACTATCAGATCACCGTCACCTTGGCACCGACCTTGACCCGGCCATAGAGATCGATCACATCCTCGTTCCGCATCCGGAAGCAGCCGGACGAGACATTGGTGCCGATCGTCCAGGGCTCGTTGGAGCCGTGGATGCGATAGAGTGACGACCCGAGATACATCGCGCGGGCGCCGAGCG
>JAQGJY010000466.1 GCA_028290325.1 Tardiphaga sp. | reverse complement strand
ATGCGCCGCTTACCGCGCCACCCTCGCCGATAAGGGGAGGAAAAAGAAAGCCACCAGTGCTCGTCTATATCGCCCGGCGCATCGTCTATGTGATCCCGATCGTCATCAGCGTCGCGCTGGTGTGCTTCCTGCTCGTGCACATCACACCGGGCGATCCGCTGGTCGCGATCCTGCCGGCCGATGCATCGCAGGAACTCGCGGCCCAATTGCGCATCGCTTACGGCTTCGATCGCCCGCTGCCGGTGCAATTCGGTCTGTGGTTATGGCGTGCGCTGCATGGCGATCTCGGCTTCTCGATCGCAACCGGACGCCCGGTGCTGGCGGAGGTTCTCCGCGCGGTCGGCAATACCGTGACGCTGGCGATCGCCGCGGCGGCGATCGGGTTTTCACTCGGGCTGTTCTTTGGGCTGATCGCCGGTTATTTCCGCAACACCTGGATCGACAAGGTCGCGACATCGATTGCAATCGCGGGCGTCTCGGTGCCGCATTACTGGCTTGGCATGGTGCTGGTCATCATTTTTTCCGTGCAGCTGAACTGGTTGCCCGCCGTCGGCGCCGGGCCGGGTGGCTCCGGCCAGTGGGCGTGGGATTGGGAACACATGCGTTATCTCGTGCTGCCCGCGATCACGACGTCAGTGATTCCGATGGGCATCGTCACGCGCACCGTACGCGCCTTGACCGGCGACATCCTCTCGCAGGATTTCGTCGAAGCGCTGCGCGCCAAGGGCCTGCGCGAGACCCATGTGTTTCGCCACGTCATCAAGAATGCCGCGCCGACCGCGCTTGCCGTGATGGGCCTGCAGCTCGGCTACATGCTCGGCGGCTCAATCCTGATCGAGACGGTGTTTTCCTGGCCGGGCTCCGGCCTGCTGCTCAATTCCGCGATCTTCCAGCGTGATCTGCCGTTGCTGCAAGGCACGATCCTGGTCCTCGCGCTGTTCTTCGTATTCCTCAACCTGATCGTCGATATCGCGCAAGCATCGATCGATCCGCGCATCAAGCGGGCCTGATCCATGAGCGCCATCACCGATACCGCCTTACAGGCCGGCCCCGCCGAAAAGGCACGCGGTTACTGGGCGACCGTCGGCCGCCGTCTGCTGCGCGACAAGGTCAGCATGGTCTGCGGGTTCATTCTGCTGCTGATCTTTCTGTCGGCGATCTTCGCGCCGTATCTCGGCCTCGCCGATCCATATCAGGGCTCGATGATCCGCCGCCTGCGCTTCATCGGCACGCCGAACTATCCGCTCGGCACCGACGAGCTCGGCCGCGACATGCTGGCGCGCCTGATCTATGGCGGACGCCTGTCGCTGCTGATCGGAATTCTGCCGGTGCTGCTGGCGTTCATCATCGGCACATCGCTCGGCCTCGTCGCCGGCTATGTCGGCGGCAAGGTCAACACGGCGATCATGCGGACCATCGACATTTTCTACGCGTTTCCGTCCGTGTTGCTGGCGATCGCGATTTCCGGCGCGCTTGGCGCCGGCATCGTCAATTCGATCGTCTCGCTGACGGTGGTGTTCGTGCCGCAGATCACCCGGGTCGCCGAAAGTGTCACGACCGGCGTCCGCAACATGGATTTCGTCGATGCCGCGCGCGCCTCCGGCGCCGACGCGCTGACGATCATGCGCGTCCATATGCTCGGCAACGTGCTCGGGCCGATCTTCGTTTATGCGACCGGGTTGATCTCGGTGTCGATGATCCTGGCGGCCGGCCTGTCATTCCTCGGTCTCGGCACCAAGCCACCCGAGCCGGAATGGGGCCTGATGCTCAACACGCTGCGCACGGCGATCTACGTCAATCCGTGGGTCGCGGCGCTGCCCGGCGCGATGATTTTCGCCGTCTCGATCTGCTTCAATCTTCTCAGCGATGGCTTGCGTAGCGCGATGGATATCCGAAATTGACCATGATCGAAGTCGTCACCGCCGTCGACAAGCTGGAGCCGATCGAGGATATCGGCGGCGAGGCGCAACCCTTGTTGCATGTCGGTGGCCTGACCAAGCATTTCCCCGTTCGCGGCGGGCTGTTCGGCAAGAGCAAGACCGTGCGCGCCGTCGATGACGTGACGTTCTCGATCGGCAAGGGGGAGACCGTCGGCATTGTCGGCGAATCCGGCTGCGGCAAATCCACCACCGCGCGATTGCTGATGCATCTGATGCCGCGCGACGCCGGCGACATCATCTATGATGGTCGTAAAGTAGGCCGCGAATTGTCGTTGCGGGAATTGCGGCGTGGCATGCAGATGGTGTTTCAGGACAGCTACGCCTCGCTCAATCCGCGCCTCACCATCGAGGAGTCGATCGCCTTCGGCCCGAAGGTGCATGGCATGGCGGACAGCGCCGCGCGCGTGCTGGCCCGCGATCTGCTCGGCAAGGTCGGGTTGCGGCCGGAGACCTTCGCCAACCGCTACCCGCACGAGATTTCCGGCGGCCAGCGCCAGCGCGTCAATATCGCGCGCGCGTTGGCGCTGTCGCCGCGTCTGGTCATTCTCGACGAGGCGGTGTCGGCGCTCGACAAATCCGTCGAGGCGCAGGTGCTGAATCTGCTGGTCGACCTGAAGCGCGAGTTCGGATTGACCTACTTGTTCATCAGCCACGATCTCAATGTGGTGCGTTATATCTCGGACCGCGTGCTGGTGATGTATTTGGGCGAAGTCGTCGAACTCGGCCCTGTCGACAAGGTATGGGACGCACCCGCGCATCCCTATACGCAGGCGCTGCTCGCCGCGATGCCGTCATCCGATCCCGACAACCGCACGCTGGTACCGCCGATCACCGGCGATCCGCCGAATCCGATCGATCCGCCGCCGGGCTGCCGGTTTCATACCCGATGTCCTTACGCAGAGCCGCTCTGCTCGGAAACTGGTCCCAAACTCACGGATATCGATCACAATGGTCATGAGGTCGCCTGCTACATGGCGATTCCGAATTCCGGCCACAGCCGCGCACCCGTGAGCGAGATGACAGCATGACACGACCTGATCCAAAATCTGTTGCCGTGATGGCGAGCGTCGCCGGCGTCCCGATCGACGACGCGACGGCGACGCGCATCGCCAATTCCGTCGGCCCGATCTTCGACAATTTCGCGCCGATCGCCGGCACGCTGCCGCTCGATCTCGAACCAGCGACGTTCGTCGTCGTGCAGCAGGCCAACGAACAGGTCGAGTCATGAGCGCGTCCGATCCCGCCTTGATGACCCTGACCGAGGTCGCGTCCGCCATCGCGGCAAAGAAAGTTTCCTCGCGCGAGGTGACGCAGGCGTGCCTGGCGCGCGCGTCGCAATGGCAGCCGAAGCTCAACGCCTTCATCACGATCCAAGCCGAGAGCGCCCTGCAAGCCGCGGATGCCGCCGACGCGATGCTTGCCAAAGGCGACAGCAAAGGCGCGCTGCATGGCGTGCCGCTGGCGCACAAGGACATGTTTTACGACGCAGGCCATGTCGTCACCTGCGGCGCGCTGATCCGCCGCGATTATGTGGCGACGACGACGTCGACCGCGCTGCGACGCCTGAAGGACGCCGGCACGGTGCGCCTCGGTTCGTTGCAGATGGCGGAATTCGCTTACGGCCCGACCGGCCATAACGCGCATTTCGGGCCGGTCTGCAATCCGTGGCACGTCGATCACATCACTGGCGGCTCGTCGTCCGGATCGGGCTCCGCCGTCGCGGCGCGTCTGACCTTTGCGGCGCTGGGTTCCGACACCGGCGGTTCGATCCGGATGCCGGCGCATTTTTGCGGTGTCACTGGCTTGAAGACGACGGTTGGCCGCGTCAGCCGCGCTCATGCGATGCCGTTGTCGCAGTCGCTCGACACCGTCGGTCCGCTGGCGCGCACGGCGGAGGATTGCGCGCTGCTGCTGCAGCTGATGGCGGGCGCGGACCCCGACGATCCGACCGCGCGCGTCGACGATCCGCCGGATTACGTCGCGGCCAGCAAGGGGTCGCTCAGCGGCGTCAGGGTCGGCATCCCGAACGCCTTCTATGTCGACGATCTCGATGCCGACGTTGCGCGCGTGCTCGACGAGACGATCGCGACGCTGACACGCGAGGGCGCGCGGATCGTCGCGATCGATCTGCCGGACCAGCGGCAATTGTCGGCGGCGGCGCAGATCGTGCTCGCGGTCGAGGCCGCCGCGTTTCATAAACGCTGGATGATCGAGCGCCCGCAGGATTACGGCCCGCAGGTGCTGATGCGGCTGCACAACGGCCTGGCGATTCCCGGCGTGCTCTATCTCGAAGCGATGCGCTGGCGTGGCCCGGCGCTGGCGGCGTTCAACGCGGCGACATCCGGCGTCGATGCGGTGCTCGCCCCCGTGGCACCGGTGTCGGCGCCGACAATTCTCGAGAGCGACGTCGGCAACAGTCCCGATGCCGAAGCGGTGATCCAGCGG
>JAQGJY010000090.1 GCA_028290325.1 Tardiphaga sp. | reverse complement strand
GGCGGCGACGCACAGCCAGACCGGACGCGTGCGCATGAGCGCGCCCGCCCGGCGGTCCGTTTTCGTCGGTCTTCGCGCCACTTACTACTCCAAACCGGATCAATCGCGCGGCGGAACGGGCCACGAGGAGGCCAGCGAGCCCCGAAATCATGCTTAAAAGAGTTAAAACAATTATGGTTAACGACCCGTTGCGTTGGGATCGGGCGCGTCGCGCCGGCGCTTCGGCCGTGATAGAGGTGACGTCCGATCCAACCGGACCTCATCATGACTCAGCCGAAACCGGCTCCCGCCAGATCGCGAGCGGCGCCCATGTCCTCGACCGAATCTGCCAACGATCGCGCCACCTCTGCCGTTGCCTCCGCGCTGCGGACGCTCGAGGCCGAAGCCAGTGGCGTCACGGCGCTTGCCGCCGCGATGCAAGCCGATCTCGGCGCGGCCTTCGCCGAAGCCTGTGATCTGATCCGCAACGCCAAGGGGCGCGTGATCATCACCGGGCTCGGCAAATCCGGCCATATCGGCCGCAAGATCGCGGCGACGTTTGCCTCGACCGGCACGCCGGCATTTTTCGTCCACGCGGCGGAAGCGAGCCACGGCGACCTCGGCATGATCACCGCCGAGGATGTCATCCTCGCGTTGTCTTGGTCCGGCGAACAGGCCGAGATGAAAAATCTCATCACTTACGCGACGCGGTTTCGCATCCGCCTGATCGCGATGACCGCCGACGCCAATTCGACACTGGGCAAGGCGGCGGATGTCGCGCTGGCGTTGCCGAAGGCACGCGAGGCCTGCCCGCATAATCTCGCGCCCTCGACGTCGTCGCTGATGCTGCTGGCGCTCGGCGATGCGCTGGCGATCGCGTTGCTCGAAGGTCGCGGCTTTACGTCAATCGATTTCAGCGTGCTGCATCCCGGCGGCAAGCTCGGCGCGTTGCTGAAATACGCCCGCGATCTCATGCATGGCGGCGACGCCGTGCCGGTCAAGCCGCTGGGCACGCCGATGTCGGACGCGCTGGTTGAAATGACCTCGAAAGGGTTCGGCTGCGTCGGGATCGTGGACGGCAAGGGTCATCTGGTCGGCATTGTCACCGACGGCGACCTGCGCCGGCACATGCGGCCGGACCTGATGATGGCCTTGGTCGACGACGTGATGACAAAAAATCCGAAGACGATTCGCGGCGATCTGCTGGCGGGCGAAGCGCTCGACATGCTCAACACCGCGAAGATCACGGCGGTGATCGTCGCCGACGGCAGGACACCCGTCGGCATCCTGCATCTCCACGATCTGCTGCGCGCGGGCGTGGCGTAAACCTAAACCACCGCCACGGTCAGCAGCACGCCATCGGCCGAGATGATCCGCACCCGCGAACCGGCCGGGACATCCGGACCGCGGACGCGCCAGATCGTATCGTCGATCCGCACGGTGCCGTCGCCCTCGACGATCGGTTTTTCCAGCGTGAATTCGCGGCCGACCAATGCCTCGGTACGCCTGTTCAAAAACGGGCTGCCTTCACTGTTGCTGGAGCGGTGTCTGGCGAGTTTGCGCCATAACGGCACGGCAGCGGCGGAGAAGAACGCAAAGGCCAGCAACTGAAGCTGCCAGGATGGTTCGATCGCAAAAGCGACGAGGCCCGACAGCAGGGCGGCGAGCCCGAGCCAGAACATGAAGACGCCGGGCGCCAGCAATTCCACCGCCATCAAAGCGAGGCCGAGGATCAGCCAGTTCCACGCGCCCAGCGATGCGAACAGGGGTGACATCGACGATTACTCCGCCCGCGGCGCCGCGCCGGCCGGCGGCACGGAGCCACGCCGCGCGGCGGCCTGCGCCGTCGCTGCCGTATCGCCAAACGTCGCCTTGGCGATTTCGCCGATGCCGGCGAGCGAGCCCAGCACCGTCATCGCCTCGATCGGCAGCATGATGATTTTCTGGTTCGGTGAATCGGCGATTTGTCCGAACGCCTTGATGTATTTATCGGCGATGAAGTAATTCAGCGCCGCGACGTCGCCTTTGGAAATCGCGTCCGAGACCATGCGCGTCGCATTGGCTTCGGCCTCGGCGGATCGCTCGCGGGCCTCGGCATCGCGGAACGCGGCCTCGCGACGGCCCTCGGCCTGCAAGATCTGGCCCTGCTTGGCGCCTTCGGCGCGCAGGATTTCCGACTGGCGCTGACCTTCGGCCTGGAGAATGTCCGCCCGCTTGACGCGCTCGGCCTTCATCTGCCGGCCCATCGCTTCGACCAGATCGGCGGGCGGCACGATGTCCTTGATCTCGATACGGTTGACCTTGAGCCCCCACGGCGACACGGCGGCGTCGACCACGCGCAACAGGCGTTCGTTGATTTCGTCGCGATGCGACAGCACCTGATCGAGGTCCATCGCGCCCATCACCGAGCGGATATTGGTCATGGTGAGGACGACGATCGCCTGGTTGAGATCGGAGACCTCGTAGCTCGCCTTCGCGGCGTCGAACACCTGATAGAACGCGACGCCGTCCACCGTGACGGTGGCGTTATCCTTGGTGATGACCTCCTGTTCGGGGATCGAGATCACCTGCTCCATCACGTTGATCTTGCGGCCGACGCGATCGAAATAGGGAATGATGATGTTGAGGCCCGGCGACAGCGTGCGGGTATATTTGCCGAACCGCTCGATGGTCCAGTCGTAGCCTTGCGGCACCGTCTTCACGCCGGCGAACAGCGTCAGCACGATCAGCAGAACGACGGCGATCGCAAAGATATCAAATCCGGTCATCGAAAATCCTCGTCAGCACAGAGCATGCATGATCTATCACGAAAAAGGGCGGGCAGCTGATTGCTGCCCGCCCTTAGGACGTGATTGCGGTCGAATCGGTTCAGGAATTGCCCGGATTGAAATCGTCGCCGGCGGTGGCCGGGGCGGCGGCGCCTTCGGGACGAGGGGCATGCGGCCGGCGGCGGCGGCGCGGCGGAAAGCGCTCACCTCCGTTCGCCGGGGCGGCGGCATCGAACGGCACGCCGCTGACCTGCGGCTGCGGCCCGGTGATGAAGGATGGCAGACGATCCACGCCGTCATCGGCACCGGCCGGCATGGCCGGCTGCGGTGCGGATTCGACACGCGGCTGTGGCTGATATTGCGGGCGCGGCTCACGCGGCTGGTGGTCGCGTTGCTCGCGCGGCTGGTGTTCGCGCGGCTCACGCGGCTGATATTCGCGCGGCTCGCGCGCCTGATAGGCCTGCGGCTCGCGCGGCGCGAAGGCCGGTTGCGGCGGCTGTGGCTGGGGCTGCTGCTGCGATGGGGCGAAGCCCGGCTCAGCACCGAAGTTCGAATAATTCTCGGCATCTTCGTCGCCGCCATTGTCGTCCGACGACATCTCGTTCTCGGAGCGCGGCTGCGGTTGGTTCTGCCGGAATTGCTCCTGCGCGGTGGCGATCAGGCGGAAATAATGTTCGGCGTGCTGATAGTAGTTCTCGGACGCGACCGGATCGCCGGAGGAGCGGGCGTCGCGGGCGAGCTGGACATATTTCTCGGCGACGTGAGACGCGGTGCCACGGATTTTGATGTCGGGGCCGTTGGACTCGAACACCCGGGTCATCGGGTTCTGGCCGCGCCGATTATTATTGTTGCTGTTGTTACTATGGCTGCTGTTGTTGCTCCGATTGTTACGCATCCGCTTGTTATTGTTGTTCTGACCGTTTCTCATGTCTTGCCTTTTTAACCGATCCAAATCGTGCCGATTGAAGTGTGGTGAATTACCGTGATTGTCAGGTCGTCAAAGTCCAGAACTCTCGAACTCAACTGATCGCAACTCAACGGCCGCGGTTCAGAAGCGCATACGCTATGTCGGGCGTGCGCGGATCGGCGGCGCGCGTCGCTGCCAAATCGATCCGAAGCGTCGCCGGTCAGCCCGCCAATGCGGGTGAGACTTTGCTCACGTCCCGGCCATCTTGTCTGCGTGAGTTGTCAAAGCGCGATATCGGGCTTTCGTTCGCTTTGCGGTCCGGGTTGCGCGGCTGTCCGAGCCACTGCATCCTGATCGACCCGCCTGTTGGAACCTGTCACTCGGGAGGGTTTCTCTTATCGAGAATTCCGGTCTCCACCCGCGATGAGACGGGGGCCAGTGACCCTGAACCGATGCTATAACGGAACGTAGTCTCTCCTCTCGGATATTCCAAGCGGTTTTTTGCGTGATTTTAAGGCTTAAAGGGACGGATTCCGGCCGGAAACCACACGCGGAATGCCAGCGAGATCGCAAATCGGCGGCCTGGGCGGCGGCAGCCCGGCGCCCATCAAGATGGCCTGAACGTCGTCGCTCTGGTGGTGGCCGACCTCGACGAGGACGAGCCCATCGGGCGTCAGAAGCCGTGCTGCCTCACGCGCGATGACGCGATAGGCATCGTAGCCGTCCGTCCCCCCGTCCAGCGCGCGCATCGGATCGTGGTCGCGCACCTCGATGTCGAGCGCGGCGATGTCCGCGGAGCGAATATAAGGTGGGTTCGACACGATCAGATCGAACGGGCCTGTCAGCGCGGCGGCGTAATCGCAAGCGACGAAGGCCGCGCGCTCGGTGAGCGCGAGATCGCCGGCGTTGCGTTGCGCGGTGACCAGCGCGTTGATGCTGATGTCGGTGCCGATGCCGATCGCATTCGGATATTCCGACAGCAGCGCCAACAGGATCGCGCCGGAGCCGGTGCCGAGATCGACGATGCGAAGCGGCGTCCTGGTCTTTTCGATCATTGCGAGCGCGGCCTCGATGATCGTCTCCGTGTCCGACCGGGGCACCAGCGTATCCGGGGAAAGCCGCAGCGGCAGGCCCCAGAATTCCTTGTGGCCGACGATGCGCGCGACGGGTTCGTGAGCGAGGCGGCGGTTGGCGAAGGCTTCGAGACGACACGCGTCTTGGTCGGTCAGCGCGCGCATGGCCTGCCTGACAAGCCCGGTGAGATCGA
Source organism: Tardiphaga sp. (assembly GCA_028290325.1). Taxonomy (GTDB): domain Bacteria; phylum Pseudomonadota; class Alphaproteobacteria; order Rhizobiales; family Xanthobacteraceae; genus Tardiphaga. The sequence continues at coordinate 3,609 of JAQGJY010000090.1, read as the reverse complement.
GCCCGAGCGCGTGACCCAACAGCAGGCGCGCGTCGAGGTCGGGCGTGTCGATGCCGGCCGCCGCAAAGCGGGCCGTCAGCGCGCGGCGGGCCTGGTCGATGGTGCCGCCGCCGATCACATGCCCTCCGCCGCCAGCTGCGCGGCCTGATGTTCGATCGTCAACGCATCGACCAATTCGTGCAGCGCTTCACCGGCGATCACTTGCGGCAGCTTGTAGAGCGTCAGGTTGATGCGGTGATCCGTCACGCGTCCCTGTGGAAAATTGTAGGTGCGGATGCGTTCGGAGCGATCGCCCGAGCCGACCTTTTCCTTGCGGTCGGCGGAGCGCACCGAATCGATGCGTTGCTGCTCGGCGTCGTAGATACGCGACCGCAGGATGTTCATCGCCGAGGCGCGATTCTTATGCTGCGAGCGCGAGTCCTGCATCATCACAACGATGCCGGTCGGAATATGCGTGATGCGAATCGCGGACTCGGTCTTGTTGACATGCTGGCCGCCCGCGCCCTGCGCGCGCATCGTATCGATCCGCAAGTCGTCCTGCTTGATATCAACATCGACCTCTTCGACTTCCGGGAGCACCGCGACGGTCGCCGCCGAGGTATGGATGCGGCCCTGCGTTTCCGTGTCGGGCACGCGCTGGACGCGATGCACGCCGGACTCGAATTTCAGCTTCGCGAAGGCGCCGCGTCCCTGCACCTCGGCGATGATTTCCTTATAGCCGCCCATCGAGCCCTCGCTCGCCGAGATGACTTCGACCTTCCAGCCGAGCAATGCCGCGAACCTTTCGTACATCCGAAACAGATCGCCGGCGAACAACGACGCTTCATCTCCGCCGGTGCCGGCGCGAATTTCGAGCACGACGTTGCGCTCGTCCATCGCATCCTTCGGCAGCAGCGCGACGCGGATTTCCTGCGCCAGCGTTTCGCTGCGCGCGGTCAGTTCCTCGCGCTCGGCCTGCGCCATCGCGCGCATCTCGGCATCGCTTGAACTGTCGGCGATCAGCGCATCGACGCCTGCGATCTCGGACAAGGTCGCGCGGTAGGCCTTGACCGCGCCGATGATCGGATTGAGTTCGGCAAGTTCACGCGACTTACGGACAAAATCGTCCGCGCCGAGTTGGGTCTGCAATTCGGATTCGAGCGAGGCATGGCGCGCTAGCAGGACGTCGAGTTTCGATTCGGGAAGCATGGCAGAACTTTCGGAAGACATCAGGGTGGCGAATGCAGCGAGGCAGGCTCGCTACAATGCCAGCCCCTCGGCTTCCGCGAATTCCGTGAGCGCAGCACGGATTGAGACGCTGCCGGCCGGTGCGTCGAGTAACGCCTCCAGCACGCCCGCGGCCTTCTTGACGTCGAGATCGAGGATCATGGCTTTGACCGGACCATGCGCGGTCGCCGACAGCGACAGAGAGCGATAACCCATTGCCAGCAGCGCCAACGCGCCCAATGGCTGCGATGCCATCTCGCCGCATAGCGATGCCGGGCGTTTCGCAACATTGGCCTTTTGCACGATCTGGCGCAACGCGCGCAGGATCGGTGCGGATAGCGCGTCGAAACGTTCGGAAACTTTCGAGTTGCCGCGATCGACCGCGAACAGGAACTGAAACAGATCGTTGGAGCCGACCGAGACGAAGTCGACCTTCCTGAACAACTCATCGAGTTGATAGAGCAGCGCCGGCACCTCGATCATGGTGCCGACATCAATCCGCTCCGGCAACGCATGGCCATGCTGGCGCAGATAGGTCAATTCGCGCTCGATGATCGCCTTGGCCTGATCGAACTCGGACAATTCCGAGATCATCGGAAACATGATCCGCAACGCACGCCCGCCACCCGCGCGCAGCAAGGCGCGGATCTGGCCGCGTAGCAGTCCCGGCCGGTCGAGGCCGAGGCGGATCGCGCGCCAGCCGAGCGCGGGGTTTTCCTCGACCACCGTATCCATGTAGGGCAGCGCCTTGTCGCCGCCGATATCGAGGGTGCGGAAGGTGACCGGTTTGCTGCCGGCTGCGTCGAGAACCGCGCGGTACAGCGCAAGCTGATCCGACGAGCGCGGCAGGCTCTGGCCGACCATGAATTGCAGTTCGGTGCGGAACAACCCGATGCCGGCGCTGCCGGTCTCTTCGATATGCGGCAGGTCGATGATGAGGCCGGCGTTGATCATCAGCTCGACCGGCTGACCGTCTTTCGAGACGCAGGGTTTATCGCGCAGCGCCGAATATTGCGCCTGTCGCCGGGCGCGAAACCGCACGCGCTCGGCATAGGCCGATTCGATTTCCGCCGATGGCCGGATGTAGATCGAGCCGGACGTGCCATCGACGATGATCGCGTCGCCGGGATCGGCGATACCCGGCGCGTTGGGGACTTCGCCGATGGCGGGAATCCCGAGCGCACGCGCCACGATCGAGACGTGCGAATTCGCCGTGCCTTCTTCCAGCACCAGGCCACGCAGCTTCTTGCGGTCGTAATCGAGCAATGCCGCAGGCCCCATCGAGCGCGCGATCAGGATGGCGTTGTCAGGCATCTGGTCACGCGATGGCGCGTGGTCCTGGCCGACGAGTTGCCGCATCAACCGATGCCCGAGGTCTTCGAGGTCGTGCAGTCGGTCGCGCAAGTACGGATCGGTCGAGCGCAGCATCCGCGCCCGCGTATCGGACTGGACGCGCTCGACGGCGGCTTCGGCGGTCAAGCCCGTCGCGACGGCTTCGTGCAGCTTGTGGGACCAGCCGTGATCATTGGCGAACATGCGATAGGCTTCGAGCACGTCGCGGTGCTCGCCGCCCTCGGCGACGTCGCCACGCTCCAGCATGCGGTCGAGATCGGCGCGCAGCTTGGCCAGCGCCGCATCGAGACGCTTGAGTTCTTTCGGCAGGTCTTCGGCAATGTAATTGGTAATGGTGACGCGTGGCTCGTGCAGCACGACATGGCCCAGCGCGATGCCGTCGGACAGGATCGCGCCCTGTTTGTGGACGGTCTGGCGCGCGGCGGGCTCGGCGCCGGGCTGCGCCATCGCCGAGAGTTCGCCCGAGGCGATCATTTCGGCCAGCACCATCGCGGTGGTCTGGAGCGCCTCGACCTCTTCCTCGACATACGTGCGCTTGGCGCGGTTCTGCACGACCAGCACGCCGAGCGTATTACCCGCGCGCAGGATCGGCACGCCGAGGAAGGAGTGATAGATTTCCTCGCCGGTTTCGGGGCGGAACGAGAACGCCGGATGGCTCTGCGCGTCGTTGAGGTTCAGCGGCGTCGCCTCGGACGAGACGAGGCCGACGAGGCCTTCATGCGCGGTCAGAACCGTTTGATGGACCGCGTCGCGGTTGAGGCCTTCGGTGGCATAGAGTTCGAGGGTGTTATCGACGCGCAGCACGTAGGTCGAGCAGACCTCCGCCACCATGTTGGCGGCGATCAGGACCACGATCTTGTCGAGGCGCTCTTGCGCGCTGACCTGCTCCGCCATGACTTCGCGAAGCCGTCTCAACAGGACGCGGGGGCCACCCGACGCGCTCCGCATTCACCCAATTCCTCCGTGGCGAATCGCCAGCGGCCGGTCGTGGCCGATGTGCAATCCCCTTCAAATGAGCCATCTTATACAATCCCGCGTCTCAAACGCAGG
>JAQGJY010000168.1 GCA_028290325.1 Tardiphaga sp. | reverse complement strand
GCGCGTTCTACATGCTCGGCGCCTATCTGGCCTATTGGCTGACGGCCACGACCGGCAGCTTCGCGCTGGCAATGCTCGGCGGCGTCGCGATCGCTTTCGTCGTCGGTCTGCTGCTCGAAACCGTGTTCGTGCGATTGCTCTATGGCCGCGATCATCTGGCGCAGGTGCTGCTGTCATTCGGGCTTATTTTAGTGATCGATGAAATACGCCAGGTGTTGTTCGGCAAGGATGTCCACGCGGTCGCGCCGCCGGCCTGGCTGTCCGGCTCGATCCAGCTCACCGACAACCTGTCCTATCCCGTCTATCGCATCGCGATCTCGGTGTTCTGCATCGCCATCGCGGCGATCATCTTCCTGGTCATCACGCGCACCAAAGTCGGCATGATCGTCCGCGCCGGCGCGGAGAATCGCGAGATGGCGCGCGTGCTCGGCATCAAGTTCGACCGCGTCAATCGCTATGTCTTCGCGGTCGGCATCGCGCTGGCGGCGCTCGGCGGCATCGTCATCGCGCCGATCTCGACCGTGTTTCCCGGCATGGGCGACAGCATGCTGATCTTGTCGTTCGTGGTCGTCGTGCTCGGCGGCCTCGGCTCCGTCGCCGGTGCGGCGGTCGGCGCGCTGCTGATCGGGCTCACCGATACGTTCGGCAAGGTATTCTTCCCGAGCGTGGCCAGCATCCTGATCTATCTGCTGATGGCGGCCATTCTGCTGTGGCGGCCCAACGGCCTTCTCGGCCGCAAGGACGCATGACCAAGCCCCACCGATTCATCCTCATGGCGGTGCTGCTGGTGGCGGCGATCGCGCTGCCGTTTGTTGCCTCGACCTATTATGTGCAGTTCATCGGCAAGGCCTTCATCATGGGGATGCTGGCGATGGCGCTGAATCTCGTCGTCGGTCATGGCGGACTCGTCAGTCTGTGCCACGCGGCGTTGTTCGGCCTGGCCGGCTATGTATTGGCGCTGACGACGCCGAAATACGACCCGGCGTCGCTGTTGCTGACGTTGCCGCTCGCGGTCCTGGCGTCGAGCGTCGCGGCTTTGGTGATCGGCGCGCTGGCGCTGCGGACGCGCGGCATCTATTTCATCATGGTCACGTTGGCGTTCGGCGAGATGCTGTTCTTCTTCTTTCACGATACCAAAGTCGCCGGCGGCTCCGATGGCGCGTTCATCAACACCAAGCCGGAGCTTGCGCTGTTCGGCACGCGGTTGCTCGATCTCGACAAACCGGTCGCGTTCTATTTCGTCGTGCTGACGTGCCTCGTCGCCGTCATCGCGCTGCTGACGATGATCGTGCGTTCGCCCTTCGGGCATGCATTGGCGGCGGCGCGCGACAACGAGCGCCGCGCCCGCTCGCTCGGCTTTCCGATCTTTCGCATGCGGCTGATCGCCTTCGTGATATCGGGCGCGGTGGCCGGTCTCGCCGGCTATCTCGCCGCCGCGCAGTTCGGCTTCATCGCGCCGCAAATGCTCGGCTGGCATGTCTCGGCCACGATCCTCGTGATGGTGTTGATCGGAGGATTGCGATCGGTGACGGGGCCGCTGCTCGGCGCGCTGGTGCTGATCGCGCTGGAGGAGGTGCTGAAGGCGACGACGGATTATTGGAAGCTTGCCGAAGGGCTCATCATTATCGGCATCGTGCTGGCCTTGCCGGGCGGCGTCCGGCAGTTGTGGCCGATGGTATCGGGCGGGCGCAACGACGGCACGCCGGCGGACGCGCCGGCAGCGAAAGCGCGTCATGTCTGAGTCGTTTATCCATTGCCCCGGGCGCAGCGCGGTCCAAGCCCGCGCCATGCCAAGCATGGTCGCACGGCGTCGCGCTGCGCCGCGGATTCGAGACCGTCGAGACAGCGGGCGCTCGAAGGGTCCCGGCGCTGCGGAGCAGCGCGAGATGCGCTGCTTGTCCGGGACTCGGGAGTTCCCGATATGAATTCTCAAGCGTCGATCGCGCTTCAAGCCACCGGATTGAGCAAGCATTTCGGCGGCCTCCGGGCCGTGTGCGATGTCTCGCTCGATGTCCATGGCGGCGAGATCCACGCGGTGATCGGCCCGAACGGCGCGGGCAAATCGACCCTGATCAATCTGCTGTCTGGCGAATTGTTGCCGACGGCGGGCGCGATCACGATGGGCGCACTCGACATCACGCGTTTTGCGCCGGACAAACGAGCCCGCGCGGGCCTTGGTCGCGCCTATCAGAAGACGACGATCTTTCCGCAATTCAGCGTGCACGAAAATGTCCGCCTCGCGGCGCAGGCGCGGTCGCGCGCGCCGCTGAAAATGTTCGGCGGAATAACATCCGACGAATCGGTCAATGCGCGCACGCAGCACGCGATTGGCAAGGCGGGCCTCGCCGGACGCGGCGGGATGATCGCGGCGATGCTGAGTCACGGCGAACAGCGCCAGTTGGAGATCGCGATGGTGTTGGCGACCGATCCCGGCATCATCCTGCTTGACGAGCCGCTGGCCGGCATGGGCGCCAGCGAGGCGCGGCGCATCGTCGATCTGATCGCGACGCTGAAGCACGGCCGCGCGGTGCTGATCGTTGAGCACGACATGGATGCGGTGTTTGAACTGGCGGACCGGTTGACCGTGATGCAGGACGGCCGCGTCATCGCCTCGGGCGCGCCGCACCAGGTGCGCGCGCATCCGGCGGTGCGCTCGGCCTATCTCGGGACGCACGGAGACGCGGCATGAGCGCGCTGCTGCATGTCGGCGGGCTCGAGGCATTTTATGGCGCCAGCCAGATTTTGCATGGCATCGATCTGACGATCGCCAAAGGCGAGCAGGTCGCATTGATCGGCCGCAACGGCATGGGCAAGACGACGCTCTTACGCGCGCTGATGGGCTTGATGCCGGGTTGTCGTGGCACGATGCGCTTCGCGGGACGGGACACGACGCGGCTCGCGCCGGAGACCATCGCGCGGGCCGGCATCGCGCTGGTGCCGGAAGGACGCGGCGTATTCGGCGCGCTGAACGTGGTCGAGAATCTGACAATGGCCGCGCGGCCGTCGTGCGACGGCGTCACGCGCTGGACGCTGCCGCGCATCTTCGAGCTGTTTCCGCGCCTGCATGAGCGGCGCGGCCATGGCGGGCATCAATTGTCCGGCGGCGAGCAGCAGATGCTGACCATCGGGCGCGCGCTGATGACCAATCCGGATCTGATTCTGATCGACGAGGCGACCGAAGGTCTCGCGCCGCTGGTCGCGCAGGCGATCTGGCGCACGCTCGGCATCATCGGCGCGGAAGGCATCGCGACCATCGTGGTCGACAAGGATGTCCGCGCGCTGA
>JAQGJY010000441.1 GCA_028290325.1 Tardiphaga sp. | reverse complement strand
CGATGCCGAGCGAGTCCATCAGCGCGATCATGTCGTCGGTCATCTGCGGCACCGAATAGACGATGCGATCCTTGCCCGATCCGCCGGTGCCGCGATGATCGTGCACCACGACGCGGTAGGACGCGGCGAAGGCCTCGATATTCGGCTTGAAATAGCCGCCCGCGCCGCCGATGCCGGCCACCAGCAGCACGGCCTCACCCTGCCCGGCTTCGGTGTAAGCGATCTGCGTCCCATTGACCTCGGCTAACGGCATCGCATTCTCCAATCGTGGCGTGAGCGCAATCTCACCAACTCAGCCGTCGCTCAAGCAGAGTGATGCCGTAATCGAGCACCAGCGCGAGCAGCATCAACGCGAACAGCCCGACCCAGACCGCGTTCAAATCGTACAAAGTGCCGGCGTAATAGACGAGATAGCCGAGGCCGGATTTCGCCGCGATGTATTCGCCGACAACGGCGCCGATCAGCGCGAAGCCGACATTCAGCCGCAAGCCTGAGATGATCCACGGCATGGTCGCCGGCGCGACGATCTTGGCGAAGGTCTGTCGTTGGCTCGCGCCGAGCGAGCGCATCAGCCGGATCAGATCCTGATCGACCTCCTGCGCGCCGCTGAACGCCGTCATCAGCGACACGATGAATGTGATGATCGCCGCGATGGCGATCTTGGATTCGATGCCGATACCGAACCAGACGATGATCAGCGGCGCCAGCGCGATCTTTGGCAGGCCGTTGATCGCAACGATGAACGGCCGCAGGATCAGCGCGAAACGCGGCGTCAGCCACAGCGCCAGCCCCGCCGCGCTGCCGAGGGAACAGCCGATCACGAAGCCGACCAGCGATTCAAGGCCGGTGACCAGCGTCGATTGCACCAGCGTGCCGTCGGCCAGCAGATCGAGGAATTTGCGCGCGATGCCGCTCGGCTGACCGTACAGATAGACCGGCAGCCACCCGGCGCGGATTGCGATTTCCCACAGCCCGAAAAACCCGATCGTGAGCGCGATCTGTCCCAGCACGATCAGCAGCCACGGCGACAGCGCCGAGCGGCGCTGTTGGCCCTGTGAAACGGTCGCCATCAGGTCTTGCGACATTAGGTTTTCGGCAGATGCGCGATGGACGCGATTTCGACGAGGAATTCCGGCTTCACGAGGTCGGCGCGGATGCAATAACGGGCGGGAAACGCGCTCGGGAAATATTCTTTGTAGACCGCGTTCATCTTGGCATAGTCGGCCAGATCCTTGAGGAAGATCGAATTCATCGTGACGTCCGCCATGGTGCCGCCGGCGGTCTCGACGATGCTTTTGATCGACTCCAGCACGGCGCGGGTCTGCGCCGTGGCATCGCCGACGCCAACAGTGCCACCCGCCGCGTCCATCGCCAGCACGCCGGAGACATAGAGGATGTTGTCGGCGACCACGCCCGGCGAATAGGGCGCCATCGGCGGCGGTGAACCGGCGGGAATGATAGGCGTGCGCGGCATGGCGGGCTCCTTGTGATCGTGATTTCAATTGGGTCCCGGTCTGGACCGTTAGCGGTTGGTGAGGCTGCGCAACTCGCTGACGGTGGTGGTCCAGCCAAAGAAGGTTTCGACGTTGTAGATCGTGGCCTCCTGCAAAGCCGGCGGTCCGGCTTGCAAGGTGGCGTCTTTCACCATGATCGGGAAGTATTCCAGAAAGTAGCCGTCGCGAATGGTCGATTCGACGCAGACATTGGTGGCGACGCCGACCACAACGATGTTGCGGATCCGCCGCGCGCGCAGCATGGCGTCCAACTGTGTGCCATAGAAGCCGCTATAACGCGGCTTGCCCAGCACGATCTCGCCCGGCAACGGCTGCAGCTTCGCGACCAGGTCGTAATCCCAGGTGCCGCGCGTGATCAGCGTGCCGTCCAGTTCGGGACGGGACCGCATGGTCTTCAAGGCGTTCGACTTCCACCAATTCGGCGAGTCCGGCGTTCCGGCTTCCTGCTTGGCGGCGTCCCAGCCGTTCTGGAGGAACACGATCGTGAAGCCCAGCTTGCGGGAGATCTCGATCGTCTCCGCGACGGCGGATATGACCGGTTTGGCGCCCGTCACATCGAAGCCGGCGACGTCGAGATAGCCGCCGGGTGAGGCGTAGGCGTTCTGCATATCGACGACGATCAACGCGGTCTCGTTAGCCGACAGCGGAAATTCTTCCGGGCTGGCCGACAGCATCAAAGAGTCGTCGCGGCGCGGCAACGATTGCGGCAGGTTTGGCATTACATTCACCTTGGCATTCCCCTGGAGGTCAATCAGCTCGGCAGGCCGAATGCGGCCGTCGCCTTGGTGGCGAAGCTGTTGTCGACCATGTCTTCGTAGGGCAGCGTCTTCTTCAAAGTGCCGGCGCCGCTCTCATGCTTCATGATCGCGTCCCAATCCTCCCTGGTAATGATCGGGTTGCGCGGCATCACATTTTTGGTGGTCATGAAGTTCGTCGCCCCGAGCTTGACGACCTCGGGCGCGACGGAAGGAAACTCCAGCCGACTGACCTCTTCGAAAATATGCGACTCGGAGTGCATCAGCTTCATTGCCTCGGCTAGCGCATTCATGAATTTCTGCACGGTCTCAGCGTTCGACTTGGCATATTGTTCGCTGACAAAGATCGACGAAAACGCAATCGGCCCGAGAATATCGGCGAAGGAGAACACCACCTCGAGCCCGAACTGCGTCACGCCAATGCTGGCGTCCCAATCGAACACGATGGCCAGGTCGGCGCGGCCGTCCTTGACGGCGGCGGCCTGGGCGCCCGGCGGCAGTTCAAGGAACGTCACGCCGGCTTCCTTCGGATCGAAGCCGCCGATGCCACGCATCAAATAGGTCGGCGTCGATATGGTGTTGGACGGGAAGCGCAGCGTGGCGATGGTCTTGCCCTTCAGATCGGCCAGCGAATTGATCTTCAGCCCGGGCTTGGCGATGGCGAACAGCGAGACGCCCCCGGCGACCTTGCCGATCACCTTCATCTTGCCGCCTTCCAGCGTCGCATTCACCGACATGCCGGTGCCGGTCAGCGCGAATTGCGCGCGATTGGCCAACAGCACCGATACCGGCAGCGCGATGCCGCCCGCCGTCGAGAGGTCGACATCGAGCCCCTGCCTGGCGAACAGATCCCTGCGCATCGCGACATAAAGCGGGGTGTAAAGAGCGATATGGATCGCCTCGGAGACGATCACCTTGGTGCGGCCCTGCGCGATGGCCGGCATCGGCAATGCCGCGGCAAGACCGAGTGCGCCCGTGCCAAGGAGCATGCCGCGGCGAGTGGGCCCTGGCAGCCCCGACAACGCCGTCGATCCGGTTTTGTGCGCGGTCATGATCTCTCCTGACAAGATGTCTGCGATCGGACGTGAGGCGTGATGCGGCTGAGCGCGGCGTGGTGAACACCCCGCTTCAGTTCGGGCAGCCTAGGAAGCAATCAATGATCTTGAAAGTCGAGAAACTGTCATGTGATCATGCAGAAAAGGCAACACCTGTATCCCGGCTAATCGGGCTGTTCCTTCGACGATCTGATCTCCGCGGTGAGCAATTTCAGAAATTCCTGGGCCGCGTGCGACAGCGGTCTGTCGCGGTGCACGCTGATGCTGGATCGCGCCGATGCCAATTCGATATCCGTCACCGGGATCGCCAGCAGCCGGCCCGATTTCAGCGGCGACACCACCGCAAGCGCCGGCTTGAAGGCGATGAACTGGCCGGTGGCGGCCATGGTGCTGGTCAACTCAAGCGAGTTTGTTGTCAGGATCACGAGCGGAACCAGCTTCTGGTTGGCGACCGCGCGATCAAAAGACTGCCGCAGACCGAAACTGTGATCGGGAAGCGCCAGCGGTTCCCTGCAGATGTCGGCCAGGCTGAGCTGCTTGCGTCCGGCATATTTATGATCCGGCGAGACGAGGCAGGAGATCGGCTCGGGAAACTCCGCGATGGTTTCAATTTCCGCGCGCGGGGCGGCATTGAACGTGATGCCGATATCGGCGTCGTCTTCCAGAAGGGCCTCGATGATCCGATCGGTGGACGCGGTCTGAACCTTGAACGCGACGGCGGGATAACGCTTCTGGAAATCCGCCAGTATCTTGGGTAGCACGCCGCGCACAAACCCTTCGATCACCCACAAGCTGACCTCGCCGCGACGCAGCCCGCGCAGATCGTCGATGCCGGCCCGCGCGCGGTCGATGTCACGGAAAATACGATGGCTCTGGCGCGCCAGAACCTCGCCTGCCGCCGTCAGCCGCACGCCACTTTTCGACCGTTCGAACAAGACGGCGTCGAGCTCATGCTCAAGTTGCGCGATCTGCCGGCTCAGCGCGGACGGTGCGACATGCAGCCGGTCGGCCGCCTTGCGGATCGAGCCGAGCTTCGCAACCGCATAGAAATATCTGAGCGTCAGAAAGCGCACGATTCGTTGCCCAATGCCAACCTGTCGCGACGGGTATACGGCACCCGCGGGAGGCAAACCAGCGCTCACCCGAACCCGCTGCGTCCCACCGCGCGGCGGCGCGGCGTGATCCCGATGCCGTTTCGTTCACGGAGAACGAACAGAGGGCGGAAAATCTCATTCAGCGAGAGCTTAATTAAAGCCTAACGCCGGACGCCATTATTCCGGAGCATCCGCCAGCGCGAGTCCCTTGGCTGTCAGATAGGGCTCGAACAGCGCCCTGATCTGGTGCGCGCCCGCGTCCAGATGCTTCGGCGTGATCTTGCCGACGCCTTGCGTCGATCGCAGAAAATCGAGCCAGTAGGTCGCGAT
>JAQGJY010000436.1 GCA_028290325.1 Tardiphaga sp. | reverse complement strand
ACGCTCATCACGCGCTTCGGACACGAGAAGGTGGGCGACCATCTGCCGGGCATGGTGCGCGCGATCCAGCGTGAGGGCCGCAGCGTGGTGTGGTCGTGCGATCCGATGCACGGCAATACGATCACGTCGACCTCCGGCTACAAAACCCGGCCGTTCGACCGGATTCTGTCGGAGGTGAAGGCGTTCTTCAACGTCCATGCGGCGGAAGGCACTCACGCCGGCGGCGTGCATCTGGAGATGACCGGGCAGGATGTGACCGAGTGTACCGGCGGCGCGCGCGCCATCAGCGACGAGGATCTCAATGACCGCTATCACACGGTCTGCGATCCACGTTTGAATGCCGAGCAGTCGATCGATATGGCGTTCCTGATTGCGGAATTGCTCAAGCAGGAGCGGGTCGGCAAAGCCAGGCCGATGCCGGCCGTCGCGGGGCTGTAATTGCTGCGAGGCTCGAACGCTGAGGGCCTGGCGCGCCGGCCTTCATAGCTGGCGCGGCCTACGCTGCGCGGCGCGCATATGGCTGTGCGCGCGCGCCGAACGCATAGGCCTGGTGTGACGCAGCCGATTGCGAAAGCCACGCCGCGCAGGCTAGATACCGGCATGACCGACACATTCACGATCACGCTGGCGCAACTCAATCCGACCGTTGGCGACGTCACCGGCAACGCCGCATTGGCGCGGAAGGCCCGCGCACACGCGGCGGCCGACAAAGCCGCGCTTGTGGTGCTGCCGGAGTTGTTCATCGCCGGTTATCCGCCGGAAGACCTGGTCTTGAAGCCGGCCTTCCAGGCCGCATGCCGCGCCGAAATCGAAGCCTTGGCGCGCGACACCGCCGATGGCGGCCCGGCGATGCTGATCGGTACGCCATGGGTCGAGAACGGCCAACTCTACAATGCCTGCGCGCTGCTCGATCATGGCGCCATCGTGGCTTTGCGTTTCAAGGCCAATTTGCCGAATTACGGCGTGTTCGACGAGAAGCGCGTGTTCGCGCGCGGACCGGCGGCGGGGCCTCTGACCATTCGCGGTGTGCGTGTCGGCGTGCCGATCTGCGAAGACACCTGGATGGAAGAATCCGCCGACTACGAGAACGTCGTCGAGACGCTGGTCGAGACCGGCGCGGAAATCCTGATCGTGCCGAACGGCTCGCCCTATGCGCGCGACAAGAGCGATATCCGTCTGTCGATGGCCGTGGCGCGCGTCACCGAAAGCCAGCTGCCGTTCGTCTATCTGAATCAGATCGGTGGACAGGACGAGCTGGTGTTCGATGGCGCGTCCTTCGTGCTGAACGCCGATTGCTCCCTAGCCGTCCAGATGACGGCCTTCACCGAGCAGACCCTGACGCTGACGCTGACGAAAAGTGCGAACGGCTGGACCTGTCACGGCCCGATCGCGCCGGCCCTCGACGGTGACAAGGGCGACTACGCGGCCTGTGTGCTCGGTCTGCGCGACTATGTCCGCAAGAACGGTTTTCCCGGCGTGCTGATGGGCATTTCGGGCGGCATCGATTCGGCTTTATGCGCCGCGATCGCCGTCGATGCCTTGGGCGCGGAGGGGCTGCGTGGCGTGATGCTGCCGTTCAAGTACACGGCGCAAGCGTCGCTCGACGACGCGGCGACGCTGGCGCGGGCGCTCGGCTTTCGCTACGAGATTTTGCCGATCGCCGACGCCGTCAATGGCTTCGAGAAGATTCTCTCGGGGGTCTTCGCGGGCCTTGCCCGCGACATCACCGAGGAAAACCTGCAGGCGCGCACGCGCGGCACGCTGCTGATGGCGATTTCCAACAAGACCGGCGCGATGGTCGTCACCACCGGCAACAAGTCTGAAATGTCGGTCGGCTACGCCACTCTGTACGGCGACATGAATGGCGGCTTCAATCCGATCAAGGACATCTACAAGACGGAAGTGTTCCGGCTGTGTCGGTTGCGCAATCGCTGGAAGCCCGATGGCGCGCAGGGTCCGGACGGCGAGGTCATTCCCGTCAACATCATCGTGCGGCCGCCGACGGCGGAGCTGCGCGAAAATCAGACCGACCAGGACTCGCTGCCGCCGTACGACATTCTCGACGGCATTCTCGAGCGGCTTGTCGAACGTGAGCAGCCGCTCGCCGATATCGTCGCCGCTGGTTTCGAACGGGAAACGGTGGCCCGAATCGATCGGCTTCTCAACATCGCCGAATACAAACGGCGTCAGGCCGCGCCGGGCGTCAAGGTGACGCGCAAAAGCTTCGGCCGCGACCGGCGCTACCCCATCACGAATAAATTTCGCGATTTCGCGCGGGTGCCGCCTGCGCCGAACGCGGCCATCGTCGCACCCACGGCGACGCCATCTTCCAAGACGTTTCAAGAATAGAAGTCAGAGCCTAACGCGTTGGAATGAATGTCGGCCCGACCGAGCGGATCGGCTTGTTCGCCGATGGCGCGGCCGCTGCATCGGATGCAGCCGCCGCGGGATCGACCGCGGGCGCCGGGGCCGCCGCCGCGGCAGGCGCTGACGTCGTGGCTTTCCTGGCCGCCGGCGCGCCCTTGGTTTGCGGCTGCGACATGCGCTTCGCGCGTTCTTCGGTGACGATGATATCGCCCTGTTCGATCGACGCTTTCTCGTCGATCGTCTTCAACGCATCGGCCCAGGTCTGGCCGGCTGCCTTGCACGAGCAGGATGGATTGAATTCCTGACGATACTTGAAGGCATTCGGCGACGACGAATAAGGCTGGCCGGAGATCGACACCGCCTGGTTCATGTCTTCGCCGGGATTGCGATAGCTGAACAGATTGGCCTCGGACGCCGGACAGAGATTCTTGCAGGTTCTCTCGTCGTCGCCGAACCGGCTCTGCACGGTCGCGAAAGAGATCGGGAAATAGAAACCATCGCAGCTCCGCACGCAGACGGTGCGAAAGGTCGAGGACGGCGGGCCAAGCTCGGCCGGCACGGCGGCGCCCGGCGCGCCCGGACCGTTGTTGCCGAATATGTTGTCGAAGAAGCCGCCACCGCCCGCATTGCGCGCGGCCGCCGCGTATTGCGGGCCGCAATTGTTCTGCGCCAAGGCCAGCAAGACCGAGCGGCGCTGATTGTCACGCTCGCCATTGCCGGGGCCGCCGCCGCGCAGCCGTTCGAGGCTGGTCGTGATCTGATCGAGATTGCCGCGCATCTGCTGGATCTGCGTGTTGACCGGGCCGCATTGCGCGTTCTGGCCGGAGAACAGCGAAAAGAAGCCGGACGAATCGCAGCCCATCCGTTTGGCCTGCTGCGACACCCGGTCGAGTTCGCCCTGCTGGCGGGATGCGGCGTCTTCGTAACGGCGGACCTGCTCGGCCTTGGCGGCATCGCCGCCGCCACGATCGACCGTCGCCAGTTGCGCTTCGAGCCGCTGGCACATCGGGTTGGCTGGAGGACTTACCTGGCCGCCGCCAGGTTGCTGCTGTTGCTGCTGTTGATATTGCGGCTGCTGCTGCTGGAACGGAGGGCCGCCCTGCGCCTGGGCCTGCACGCCCAGCGCCTGCGCACCCAAGCTGGCGCCGATCAGGGCCACGCCACGCAGCGTCAGGCGAAACATCATCGGAAAACTCGGCATCGTCCGGCTATCACCGTCATTTCGGGAGGCGTCGTCGATTCGCCGCGATGGCGAAAGGTCGATGTGCGTCTCACTTAGCCGCTTCGCGGGGCATCGTCACGTCGTTTTGGCGGCGCTGATGTGGCGAACCGCGCCGACCCGCCGCACTTGACGCCGTGCCGGAGCCTGCCGCATGGTGGTTCCCATGAACGGTTTCCTCGCCATCGACATCATTTGTCAGGGCATTACAAGCTAGCTTGACGCTGGCTGAGGCCGTCTTTTCTCGCACGAGATCAATGGACGCCCGGCCGCAAGGGATGGGTTTTCCATGGACCTGCGACTTTACGATACCCTGACAAAGGACAAGCGCGTTTTCGCGCCGATCGATCCGTCGAAGGTGCGGATGTATGTCTGTGGACCGACCGTCTATGACTTCGCCCATATCGGCAACGCGCGACCGGCGATCGTCTTCGACATCCTGTTTCGACTGCTGCGGCATCGTTATGGTGAGGCTCACGTCACCTACGTCCGCAATATCACCGACGTCGATGACAAGATCAACGATCGGGCGCTGCGTGATTTCCCGCATTTGCCGCTCAATGAGGCGATCCGCAAAGTGACGGAAAAGACCGAGGCGCAATTTCACGCCGACGTCGACGCGCTCGGCTGCCTGCGGCCGACCGTCGAGCCGCGCGCGACCGATTTCGTGCTGCCGCGCGCCGACGGCAAGACCGACATGGTGACGCTGATCGGCCAATTGATCGAACGCGGCCACGCTTATGTCGCGGAAGGCGAGGTGCTGTTCGATACCCAGTCGATGCCGGACTACGGCAAGCTATCGGGCCGCCGTCTCGACGAGCAGCAGGCCGGCGCGCGCATCGCGGTGGACGCGCACAAGAAACACCCCGGCGACTTCGTGCTGTGGAAGGGATCGTCGGACAACGAGCCCGGCTGGGACAGTCCGTGGGGGCGCGGCCGTCCGGGCTGGCACATCGAATGCTCGGCGATGGCGGCAGCCTATCTCGGCACGACCTTCGACATTCACGGCGGCGGCCTCGATCTGATCTTTCCGCATCATGAAAACGAGATCGCGCAGTCGCGCTGCGCCCACGACACCGCCGTGATGGCGAATTACTGGATGCATAACGGCTTCTTGCAGGTCGAAGGCGAGAAGATGAGCAAGAGCCTCGGCAATTTCGTGACGATCCGGGAGTTGCTGGAAAGCAAACGCTTCGGCGGCCGAAACTGGTCGGGCGCGGTGCTGCGTTTCGCGATGGTCAAGACGCACTATCGCTCGCCGATCGACTGGACCGTCGATGCGCTGGATGAATCGAGCAAGCGCCTGACGCGTTTCCGGCAGACCGTCGAGAAGTTCGGCGCGCGTGCGGGCGGCGATGTCGCGCCGGCCTTTCTGGAACGGCTTGCGGACGACATGAATACGCCGGCCGCGATCGCCGAACTGGATGGGCTCAACCGCCGCGCCAACGAGGCGTCCGATCAGGACGCCGCAAGGCAATTGGCCGCGTCGCTGTCGCTGCTCGGGATTTCGCCGGACATGGAACAGCGCGCGCCGGGCAATGAATTGTTCGATGACAACATCAGGCAATTGATCGGATCGCGCACCGCTGCGCGCGCGAATAAAGACTTCAAGGAGTCCGACCGCATCCGCGACGTGCTGCTGGCGATGGGCGTGGTGTTGAAAGATGGCAAGGACACCGACGGCAAGCCGGTCACCACATGGGAGATCGCGCGATGATGCCGCAACCCGCGCAGCGCCCGACAGCAGGAGCCGAATAATGGGCCAGGCCATACCCGCGCCGGCGTTACGGCCGATGCTGCCGGAGGATGTCGCCGTGCTGGCGGCGATCTTCGCGGCCAGCGTCGAAGAACTCACGGCCGAGGATTACAGCGAGGCGCAGCAGGCCGCGTGGATCGCCATGGTCGATGACGAGATCGCATTCGGCAAACGTCTGCAAGGCCAGCTCACATTGGTCGCGACGGTCCAGAATTCGCCGGTCGGCTTCGCGTCCCTGAAAGGCGCGGACCAGATCGATCTGCTTTACGTCCATCCCGGCATGACCCGGTGTGGCGTCGCCACGTTGCTGATCGACGCGCTGGAAAAACTCGCCGGCGCCCGTGGCGCGACGGCGCTGAGCGTCGATGCCAGCGACACCGCCGAAGAGTTTTTCAAGAAGCGCGGCTATGTCGCGACACAACGCAACACCGTCACGGTCGGCGACGAATGGCTGGCCAACACCACGATGAAAAAGACGCTGGCCTCAGCGCCAGGAACGCCGTCATGAGCAAAGAACGTCTGTATCTGTTCGACACCACGTTGCGCGATGGCGCGCAGACCAATGGCGTCGATTTCACGCTGCACGACAAGCATATCATCGCCGGCATGCTCGACGAACTCGGGATCGATTACATCGAGGGCGGTTATCCCGGCGCCAATCCGACCGACACGGATTTCTTCGCCACCAAACCCGATTTCGGTCAGGCGAAATTTACCGCCTTCGGGATGACGCGCCGCGCCGGTCGTTCCGTCTCGAACGATCCCGGCGTGGCCTTGTTGCTCGCCGCCAAAGCCGACGCGATCTGCTTCGTCGCCAAGTCCTCCGCCTATCAGGTCCGCGTCGCGCTGGAGACGACGAATGAGGAAAATCTCGCCTCGATCCGCGACAGCGTCGCGGCGGCGAAGGCCGCCGGCCGCGAGGTGTTGCTCGACTGCGAGCACTTCTTCGACGGCTACAAGGAGGATTCCGCGTTCGCGTTGTCCTGCGCCAAGGCGGCGTATGACAGTGGCGCGCGCTGGGTCGTGCTGTGCGATACCAATGGCGGCACCATGCCGCACGAAATCGAGGCGATCGTGCGTGAGGTCGTCAAGCACATTCCCGGCGATCACGTCGGCATCCACGCGCATAACGACACCGAGCAGGCGGTGGCCAACTCGCTCGCCGCGGTGCGCGCCGGCGCGCGGCAGATCCAGGGCACGCTCAATGGATTGGGTGAGCGGTGCGGCAACGCCAATCTATGTTCGCTGATCCCGACATTGCGGCTCAAAGGCGAATTCGCGGACGCGTTCGAGATCGGCGTGTCGCAAGACAAGCTCGGCACGCTGGTAAAGGTGTCGCGCGCGCTCGACGATATCTTGAACCGCGCGCCGGATCGCCACGCGCCCTATGTCGGCGAAAGCGCCTTCGTGACCAAAACGGGCATCCATGCCTCGGCCGTGATGAAAGACCCGCACACCTACGAGCACGTCGCGCCGGAAAGCGTCGGCAATCATCGCAAGGTGCTGGTGTCCGATCAGGCCGGGCGGTCCAACGTCATGGCGGAGCTGGAGCGCGCCGGCATTGCGTTCGACAAAGCCGATCCGAAACTGACCCGACTGGTCGAGGAGATGAAGGAGCGCGAGGCGCTGGGTTATGCCTATGAATCCGCCGATGCGTCGTTCGATCTGCTGGCGCGGCGCGTGCTCGGCAAGGTGCCGGACTTTTTCCGCGTCATGCAGTTCGACGTCAATACCGAGCAGCGCTACAATGCCAGCGGCAAGCCGGTCACGGTGGCGCTGGCCGTGGTCAAGGTCGATGTCGCCGGCGAGACATTGATCTCGGCGGCGGAAGGCAACGGTCCGGTCAACGCGCTTGACGT
>JAQGJY010000414.1 GCA_028290325.1 Tardiphaga sp. | reverse complement strand
CTACTGCCGCGATGGGGCTACGCATGCCTCTATCGCATGCGACGCGTTCGGGAAGTCTTTCACGCCGCAAGGCGACAGCAGCGAGCCAAAACTGCGTTATCGCTGCGCCACAAGCCCGAGTTTTTTGATGCGGGATTCCAGCGTCGTCGGCTTCACTCCGAGCAGCTCCGCGGCGCCCTGGACGCCACGAATGCGCCAATCGCATCGCTCAAGCATTTGCATGATGACAACACGACAAACGTCCGTATGCCAAGAATTCCGCGAATGTCGATCGTTCAAAACCCAATTCGGGGCACCTCCGAAGCCCTGTCCCTTATTCAGCCTCCGCAGCGCAGCTGCCCACCGCCTTGCGCGTCATCCGGTGGCCCGCCGCCGGACCGCCGAAGCAATGCTGACTGGTCGGCCAATTCACGATCGAACGCGGCCTACCTTCGCCCTGGGATGAAAAGGTAATCATAACGCCGGTGCAAGCTGGTACGCGTTTGAACTCCAGCGCCGAGCTGTCGGAGGGCGCCGCCAAGAGTATTCGTACGGTGAGCATTCCGGACACGGCGAATGTGCCGCCTTCGAGTTTCCCTCGCAGATTGCTCGGACGAGCATCCACTGTCGCGTTTTGCAGAGCTCAACCAGCCGCTCAAAAGCGCGGTTAGGTAGATGCCGCGTCTCGCGGCCTGTGCGCCAGTGAGATTATCGAACGCGGTCAATTATTTCCGCGACACCCAGCACCCCTACTTGGCTGTCTGCGAGCCTTGTTGCTGTTTAGCTAAATGCTTGTTGAAATCCTGTTCGAGCGTTTCAACATGACTGGCCAACTCGCCCGGTTTGACGAATGGATTTTGCGCCCCCTCCTTCATCTGTGCACGTTTCTGCTGCATCGCGTACATCTCCGGATGCGGCGCAAGCAGCACATCAATATTCATGCTCTTCGCCTTAGCGAAGGTCGCGCGATAATCATCAATGATGTCCACATGCGTTGGACTCCCGAACAGCCTATTCAACGCAACCGTGCCGCTGCAGAAAAACAGTGCGTTGCGAACTTCGCTGCCGTCCTTCACCGCCATCCCAGCTTGTGCAGCCCGCTCCCCAGTCCAACGATAAACGCCGATCTTCGTCATTGCGCCCTGCAAGGGTGCTGCAAGATGTTGCCGCCATTTAATCAGATCGAAGTCTGACTCCAGACTCACCTAGCTATACGCAATTTTGCTGCGTCGAGGCGTGGTGACCTTCTGGATCGTGCGATGTTTCAGACCGCGTCCTTCGCAACCTTGAGAGGAGAAGCCTTCACGGTTTTGCTCGCCGGTTTCGCCGCAAATTCCATCGGCTCTTTCGTAAACGGATTGACACCGCTTCGCGCTTCGGTCGCTGGTTTGTTGACCACCGAAATCTTCGCAAAACCCGGGACGACGAACTCCCCGGATTCATTCAACTCCTTGTAGCCGATCGTCGCCATCTGATCGATGACCGTCCTGACGTCGTTCTTGGAAATCCGAGTCTCCTCGGAAATGGCGTCGACGAGTTGAGTCTTGGTCATTTTCGCCATGTGAGGCTCCTTTGATTTGAATGCCAACCTTAGGAAATTCAGGCGTCACTTCATATCGTTTTCATTGGTTCAGCTAGCTTGATTTGATCTGCCGCGAAGTGAGGAACGTCGAACCCGCCCATGTTGGGCATCCATGACCGACAAACATCTGCTGCGTGTCTTACGCAACGGCCAGCCCATAGTTCTGGATGCCGCCAACGCATGACGAAGCCGCCGCGAGGGGCCGTGACCGCTGCTGCCCGAGTTGTCCATTCAAAGCCTGATCATCTCACGGGAACATGGCATCGGCGCCTGGTCTCGCCTTACTTGAATCCGACCACGGGATGCGGCACGTAGGGCGCCTCGAGCCGCGTGACCTCATCATCGGTCAGATGGAGCTTCAGCGCAGCGACGGCTTCCGTGAGGTGATGCGGCTTGGAAGCGCCGACGATCGGCGCCGATATGCCGGGTCGTTGCAACAGCCAAGCCAGCGCGACCTGCGCCCGCGACACGCCGCGCGCGTCGGCGATCTGCGCGACCTGTTCGACAATCCTCTGGTCCGACTCAATCGAGTTCTTGTAAAGGCCCTTTCCGAACTCGTCGGTTTCCTGCCGTTCGCTGCTCTCATCCCATGCGCGCGTCAGCCGACCACGCGCCAGCGGGCTCCATGGCATCACGGCGATGCCCTGATCCGCGCAGAACGGCAGCATATCGCGCTCCTCCTCGCGGTTGAGCAGATTGACGTGGTTCTGCATGCTGACGAACTCGGTCCACCCATTCAGCCGAGACGTGTAGATCATCTTGGCGAATTGCCACGCATGCATCGAAGACGCGCCGATGTAGCGCGCCTTTCCGGACTTCACGACGTCATGCAGTGCTTCCAGCGTTTCCTCGATCGGCGTGTCGTAATCGAACCGATGGATCTGGTAGAGGTCGATGTAATCGGTCTGCAGGCGACGCAAGCTGTTGTCGATCTCGGCCATGATAGCCTTGCGCGAGAGACCGGCCCCGTTCGGTCCGGAACGCATCCGATTGAATACCTTCGTCGCCAACACAATCTCGTCGCGCCTGGCGAAATCTTTTATCGCACGGCCGACGAATTCTTCCGACGTTCCTTCCGAATAAGCGTTGGCGGTATCGAGGAAATTGATGCCCAGGTCGAGCGCCTGCTTGATGAGTGGCCGGCTGTTCTCCTCGTTCATCGTCCACGGATGAGCGCCGCGGGTGGCGTCGCCATATGTCATGCAGCCGAGACAAATTCCGGAGACGTCGAGCCCGGTATTGCCAAATTTCTGATAATTCATCGGAGAATTCCCCATGCGCGCCTGAACGCGCTCATATCACAGCTCTACGCCTTACATATCAAGCTGCTGCTGTCCGGTCACGTATCCCACGGCGCCAAAACCCGGCAAACCGGTCTCGGCGTTCGAGCGCTGTAGATCCGTTCGATAATACGATCTCGACTTGCAGATATCGACGTTGACCTTGCTTCCCGACAATTGATTTCCGGCAGTCGTACAAGCGCGAGGCTGATCCTTCGCCAACGATCCGCGTGATTGCCGGGTTGATGTTTCAATGTGCCGAAGAATAACGATCTTAATCCGCGCTCAATGACGAAACGATCGTCACGACAAGTGATGGAATACGACGCAAGCGTCGTTATTTTTCACACCGTCTCGACACCATCGCACTACGAAACCAATATCGATAGACCATCGATTAAGGAAAACGGTTATGAGCATCGTCGAACGTTTACCGCGCAGCCGGATGGCGCGTGTGCCCCGGCTGGATGCGCTCACGCAATGGATCGTCCCCATCGCACTTTTCGCCGTCTGGCAGATCGCCAGCGTTGCCGGTTTCATTCCCGCTCGCGTGATGCCAGCCCCAAGTGACGTCGCCATTGCGGGCTGGAAGCTGGTTTTGTCCGGTGAGCTTGGAAAGAACATATGGGTCAGCTTCTGGCGCGCTTCCGTGGGTTTTCTGATCGGGGGCGGCATTGGTTTCGCTTTTGGTCTTGCCAATGGGCTGTCAAAGCTGAGCAACCAACTGACCGATACGACGTTGCAGATGGTCCGCAACGTGCCTCATCTCGCTCTAATCCCGCTGGTCATTCTGTGGTTCGGCATTGATGAATCCGCCAAGCTATTTCTGGTCGCGCTCGGCGTGTTCTTCCCGATTTATTTGAATACGCTGCACGGTATCCGCACCGTCGATCCGCAATTGATCGAGATGGGCCGCATCTACGGTATGAGCAACGGAGAGTTGTTCCGTCGCGTGATCTTCCCGAGCGCCCTGCCGTCGATCTTCGTCGGTCTGCGTTTCGCGCTCGGTATCATGTGGCTGACCTTGATTGTCGCGGAGACGATCGCGGCCTCGTCTGGCCTTGGTTATATGGCAATGCAGGCGCGCGAATTCATGCAGATCGATGTCGTGGTGCTCAGCATCCTGATCTACGCGTTGCTTGGCAAACTCGCGGATTCATCGGCGCGCGCGCTCGAGCGCCTGACCTTGTCCTGGCATCCCGCTTTCCAGAAGAGTTGAGATCATGAATCAATCCGTTCGACGCCTCCAAATCAATGCCCAGCCGATTCATCCGCCGGCCCCGTTCGCCACCGTGAACGGGTCTAAGGGTTTGCCTTTGACCGTGCGTGGCCTGCGAAAATCCTTCGGCGACAACACCGTGTTGCGTGGCATAGATCTTGACATTCCGGCCGGTCAATTCGTGGCGATCGTCGGCAGGAGCGGCTGCGGCAAGAGCACGCTGCTGCGCCTGATCGCCGGCCTCGACAAGGCCGATTCCGGTTCGATCAGCTTTGGCGAGACGGCACGGAAGGAAGACGTCCGCGTCATGTTTCAGGAGCCGCGTCTGCTGCCTTGGGCGCGGGTGCTGTCCAATGTCGAAGTCGGTCTTGGTGCGGATCGCGGATCGGCCGATGCCACGGCGCGTGCCGAGCAGGCGCTGGGCAATGTCGGTCTCACCGACAAGCGCGGACAATGGCCGGCGGTGCTTTCCGGCGGTCAGAAGCAGCGCGTAGCGCTGGCGCGGGCTTTGGTCAGCCGTCCACGTGTGCTGGCGTTTGACGAACCGCTCGGCGCGCTCGACGCGCTGACGCGCATTTCGATGCAGCGTCTGCTCGGCCAAGTCTGGCACGATCAGATCTTCACCGCGATCCTGGTCACGCATGACGTGGCCGAGGCTGTCGCTCTGGCGGATCGTGTGCTGGTGATCGAAGACGGACGCATTGCGCATGACATCCTTATCGACATTCCACGTCCGCGTTCGCGCGGGTCGGCAGAACTTGCGGCGCTTGAAGGCGATATTCTCGCGACGTTACTGTCCGGCGTCGATGATGTTGCGGCTCTATCTGCTTGAGTGAGGATGTTTCGATGACTTACGCTGTTCGCCATGCGACGCCGGCTCCGGACGCTACCGCCGAAGATTTCAAAGGCGCGATGCGCGGCCTCGCTGGCGGCGTCAGCGTCATCACTGTCGGGCAGGGCCGCGACATCACCGGCATGACGGTGACATCCGTGACGTCGCTGTCCGTCGAGCCGCCGACGCTCATCGTCAGCGTCAACCGATCGTCGTCGTCTTGGTCGTTGCTGCGACGCTATGGCGCTTTCGGCGTCAACATTCTTGGGGCCGATCAGCGCGAGATCGCGGAGCGTTTTACGGGCAAAGGCGGTCTCAAGGGCGCGGACCGATTTGCGGGTGCTGATTGGGTCATCGGCACGAGCGGGACGACGTTGCTCGTTGGTGCATTGGCCGCGATCGATTGCGAGGTCGAGGAAATCGTCGAGCGGCATTCGCATGCGATCGTCATCGGCCGCGTGCGGCAGGTGCTGAACGAGACCGCGCGCCCGGCGTTGGTTTACTGGGACGGCGGCTACGCCGCGCATCAGCACGCGCAGGAGGGCGTCACGGTGCCAGTTACGTCATCGTCGCTCGCGCGCGGTCTGCGAGAGATTTGATTTCCGTACCTCAAACAGTGAAAGGCCCGGACGGTGTTCGTTCGGGCCTTTTTCATGTGCGCTTTGTTTTATGGTGCAGCAGTAAAGCTCGGATCGACCGCCTTACTGACATCGAGTTTCTTGCTGAAGATGCCATACGCGGTACCGCGATCGGCCGCTTGCTGCAATTCGTGGACGATCTCTTCATTGATCCGGATTGGCGTCGTCTTCTGTGACGTATAGGCTTGGAGCAGAACGTCTTCCGGCAGCTTCGTCAGCGCCGCCGTGCTTTTGGCGTACGGCGCGAGATTGTCGAGCGACCAAAGACGCGCCTTGTTGAGGCGATCGAGCAGATCAGCGACGGCGGCGCGTTTGGTGGCGATCGCATTATCTGATGCGACGACGAAGGTCACGGTCGGCGTCAGGCCCTCGCCGGTCGCGACGATCCGTGCATTGTCCTTCAGCAGTGCGAAGGAGACATAGGGCTCCCACACCGCCCAGCCATCGATCGAGCCGGCGACGAGCGCGATCTTCGCATCGACCGGGCCGAGGGCGGCGAAGGTTGCGTCGCTGATCTTGTAGCCAGCTTTCTCCAGCGTCGCATCGATCAGGAATTGGCCCCAACCGCCGCGCGTGCCGGCCAGGCGCTTGCCTTTCAGATCATGGGCGGTCTTGATCGGCGAGTCGTTGCGGACGAGAATCGCCTGCGTTTTCGCATCCGCGCGCGTGCCGCCGATCGCTTTGACCGGTGCGCCGGCCGCATAGACGGATAGGAATGCGAGATCGCCGGTGTAGCCGACGTCGAGCGCACCGGCATTCAACGCTTCAAGGATCGGCGCGGCTGCCGGAAATTCCGTCCATTCGATCTTGTAGGGCAAGTCTTTTGCGAAACCGGAAATCTCCAGCAGCGAGCGATTGCCACCCTTCTGGTCGCCGACGCGCAGCGTCACGGCATCAGCAGCGAATGCGCCGCCGCTGAGCGCAGCCGCGAGGCTTGCCGCGAGCATCGCGGCTGTCAGGTGGCGGCGAGTGGATGATGTCGAACTCATGAATAGCCCCTTTGCGATGATGCAGATGATGCCATCAAGCTGAGGCGCTTCGCGGGTGCGGTCAATGAAATGGCTGACTGAATTGCAGCGTCGCTGGGCAACGAACCACTCTCGCTGCGGTTTGAAGTGGAAGGTTTGTGCGCGCTTGTTGAACCT
>JAQGJY010000408.1 GCA_028290325.1 Tardiphaga sp. | reverse complement strand
TCTTCTTGGCGAGATTGGAGCGCGCCACGGCATAATTCGGCGCGACCATCGGATAATCCGGCGGCAGGCTCCACTTCTCGCGATATTGCTCCGGCGTCATGTTGTACTGCGTCCGCAGATGCCGCTTCAGCGATTTGAAGCGTTTGCCGTCTTCGAGACAGACGAGATAATCCGGCGTGACGGATTTCTTCACCGACACCGCCGGCTTTGCCGCGTCCGGCATGGCGGTCTCAATCTTGCCGGTCGACAGCCGCATCAACGACGCATGCACCTGTGCGATCAGCGCCGGGATTTCCGCGGCCGGCGTCGGGTTGTTGGCGAGATAAGCCGAGACGATGCCGGCGGTCAGTTCGATCGTCGACTTGCTATCGCTCATCGTCACGCGCCGCGCTGGTCGAGATGCGTGCGCAACTCCTCGATCGACGAAAACCGCATCATGCCTTCCGGCATCTGCGCCTCGATCGAGCCATCCGAATACAGCGAATAGGCCATGCCATCGACGACACCGGATTTCAACACCGTCACGTCCGACACCGACACCGCCGCCGCCTGCGTATCCGGATAGGTCGAAGGTGATCGTGCGCGCAACGCGCGTTCGGGACGTTCGCGATTTAACGGGCCGCTGTCGTCGAACGTGGTGCGTTGACCGGTCTCGATCGCGGGCGCTGCCGCACCGTTTTGCGCGCCTGCTGCGGCGGCGCGCTCACGATCTTTTCGCACCGAGGATTCGAACAGCAGGTTGCGCCGTGCCTTCGGCTTCGATTCTGGCTCCGGCGCCGGTTCGGGAGCCGCATCGGCGGATGGCCGATCCGCGATCGCATCCGGCGGGAAAGGTGGATAGACCGGCGGCACCTCGACCGGCGGCACGACGGCGGCCGGCTCACGCGCCGGCGGCCGCGACGGGAATGACGGCTTTCTCGGCGGCGCACTCAGCTCTGGCAGGCTCGGATCGTGTAGGCCGGCGGAGGCCGGCGACGCGATCCTTCGCGCCACGGCGCGCATCTCACGAGCGGTGACCCACAGGCCGAACAGAACCAGCCCCGTGCACATCGCCATCGCACCGGCGAGAATCATTGTGTTGCCGAAACTGAATTCCTTGACCGGAATGCCGATCAGAATGGCCAGCACGCCCGCCAGCAGCGCGGCTATCGCGGCGACCAAAAGCACTATCATCGAACACTCCACGCATCGCGGCACGACCGGCACCGCCGCAGCCCGAGCACGATAACGTCAAATTGCGCCGATCGCCAAACGGCAATTGCGCCGTGCGCCGGACGTTCTGACAGATCGAACCTTGCACTGATCCGGCTCGGGCAGCGAATACCAAGCTGTATGAACGATGAATGCCGGTCACTTTTCGTAAACATAAATTTTGCAATGCCGCAATTATTGCAATGCGTTAGGGAAATTGCGCCACAATTTCCGTATTACTCGGATTATGAAACGCGTTATAGATGTGCCGGGGACAGGTCCAAGGCGATAACGTCGGACCACTGGGGACGCTGAATACCATCATGTCATCGATTACGACTTCGGTCATCGACGTGCCCACACGGCGCACGATGGAGCGGACTTGCGACGACCTCGCGGTCGCCGTGCTTGTCGCGGTCAGCCTGATCGCGAGCTTCACGTTCAAGGATTACGGCCTCGGCTGGGATGACTATACCCACGCCGAATATGCCGACCTGCTGTTGAAGATGTACGGCTCGGGTTTCCACAACGTGGACGCGCTGTCCTTCGCAAATCTGTACATGTATGGCGGCGGCTTCGACATGGCCGCGGCGCTGCTGCACAAGATCGTCCCGCTCGAACTGTTTGAAACGCGCCGCCTGCTTGGCGCGATCGTCGGCGTCATCGGCCTCGGCGTGACGTGGCGGCTCGGCCGCCGCGTCGGCGGCCCAATCGCCGGCCTCGCCACCGTGTTGCTGCTGGCGCTGTGCCCGACCTTCTACGGGCACATGTTCATGAATCCGAAGGATGCGCCCTTCGCGGTCGCGATGATCGTGTTGATGCTTGGCCTTGTGCGCCTCGCGCAGGAATATCCCTCGCCGTCGCCGCGCACGATTCTGATCATTGGCATCGGCGCCGGTCTGTCGATCGGCTGCCGCATTCTCGGCGGCCTGTCGCTGATCTATGCTGTCGTCGGCTTCGCGCCATTATTGATGGACGACGTTCGTAGCCAGGGGGCCCGGGAAGCCGCGCGCCGGTTCGCGCGCGTGCTCTATATGCTGCTGCCGGGCCTGATCTTCGGCTATCTGATCATGGGGCTGGTCTGGCCATGGTCGATCATGGAGCCGGCAAATCCGCTCCGCGCCTTGACCTACTTCTCGCACTTCTTCGAGAAACCGTGGAAAGAGATGTTCGACGGCGCGCTGGTCTCGGTGCCGGACATGCCATGGTCCTATCTGCCGACCTTGTTCGCACTGCAATTGCCGGAGGTCATGCTCGCACTGGTCGTCGGCGGCATCGCGATCACGTTGATGGCGTTGCCCCGCCAAAAGATGATGCCGCGCCAGAAGACCATTCTTCTGATGCTGACGCTTGCGGCGACGCTGCCTTTGATGATTGCGATGGTGAAGCGCCCAGCGCTCTATAACGGCATCCGACATTTCATCTTCGTCGTTCCGCCGATGGCCGTGCTCGGCGGTTTTGCCTTTGCCCGCCTGATGGATTGGCTCCGCGTCAATCACCGTGGCGCGCAGGCGGCCGCGGTCGCGGTGTTCTCATTCGGGCTGATGTTGCCGGCCGCCGAGATGATCCGGCTGCATCCTTATCAGTACACGCACTTCAATTACGTCGCCGGAACCGTGCGCTATGCCGACAACTTCTTCATGCTGGATTATTGGGGTCTGGCATTGAAGCAGGCATCCGACGCGCTGCGTGAGGAAATCGACACGCGACAGGAGCACGCGCCGCAGGGCCGGAAGTGGAAGGTCGCGGTCTGCGGTCCGCAGCGTCCGGCGCAGGTCGCGCTCGGTCCTGATTTTACGATCGGTTGGGACAGCCAGTCGGCGGACTTCGCCATGACGCTCAGCGAATTCTACTGCAAAGGCCTGACCGCGCCCGTGATCGCCGAGATCAAGCGCGACGACGTGGTGTTCGCACGGGTCTATGACATCCGCGGCCGGAGCATTTCCAGCCTGCTGGCGATCCCGGCCCCCTAACGCCGGACCCCAACGCTATCCCCGTCGCACGGCATCCGGGCATGGCGTCCGTGCCGCAAAGGGCGTTGCCGCCTGGCATCGTCGGGCGTAGTCTCCGCCGGAACCCTTCAACTAGCCCGGGAGAAGCCTGATGTCGCCAGCCGAAGCCCTTCGCAAAAGCGTGCCCGCCGATATGACCGATGCCGAGTGGAAGCAGCGCGTCGACCTCGCCGCCTGTTATCGCCTGATCGCTTTTTACGGTTGGGATGATCTCGTCGATACGCATATTTCGGCGCGCGTGCCCGGTCCCGAACACCACTTCCTCATCAATCCCTACGGGCTGATGTTCGACGAGATCACCGCCTCGAGCCTGGTCAAGGTCGATCTCGACGGCAATCAACTGACCGAGAGCGAATACAGCATCAATCCGGCCGGCTTCACGATCCATTCGGCGATTCACGAAGTTCGCGAAGATGCCGGCTGCGTGATCCATCTGCACACGCCAGACGGCACCGCCGTCGCGAGCTGCATGGAAGGCCTGCAGCCCCTGAACCAAACGGCGCAGCTCGTCACGCACGACCTTGCCTATCATGATTACGAAGGCATCGCGCTCGATCACGACGAGCGGCCGCGCCTGCAAAAGGATATCGGCCAGAAGAACCACATGCTGTTGCGAAACCACGGCACGCTCACGGTCGGCCGCTCGGTGGCCTCGGCGTTCGAGCGCATGTTCCATCTGGAGCGGGCTTGCACGATGCAGGTCCGCACCCGGATGCTCGGGCCGACCGCGTATCCGGTGGATCAGATCGTGATCGACAAGAACACCGAGATCCTGTCGAACCCGCATCGCTCAGAGGCCCGCTCGACGAAACTCGTATGGCCGCCGCTGCTGCGCAAGCTCGACCGCCTCGATCCGAGCTATAAGACCTGATCTTATAGCGAGTTCTACAAGAATAGAGGCTTTTCGCGCGGGCTGTTTTGGGCTAGTCTTACGCCACAAACCTCTGCACACCTCATTCAAAACGCCGCCCAATTCCGGGCGGCGTTTTTATTTCGCCATTCCGGGGCGCGTCAGCCCACTGGAAATTGACGCTTGTCGAAACGCCTACTTCGCCTCAGCCAGCGCCGCCAGAATCCGCGCCCACGATCGGATGCCTTTTTGGAAACTGGTAAGGTCATATTTCTCATTGGGCGAATGGATGTTGTCGTCGTCGAGCCCGAACCCGATCAGCACGGTATCGAGCCCGAGCGTGCGCTTGAAATCCGCGACGATCGGAATCGAGGCGCCGGAGCCGATGAGCAGCGCCTCTTTACCCCATTCATCGGTCAGGGCGCGTTTGGCGGCGGCAAGCGGCTTCATATTCCAGTCGAGCGCGATCGCCGGTGCATTGGAATGATCCAGGAATTCGGCGGTGCAGTCGCCCGGCAATTGCGAGGTCACGAAGGCGCGAAAGGCGTCGCGGATCTGGCGAGGATCTTGCCCCTCGACAAGGCGGAACGACACCTTGGCCGAGGCCTCCGCCGCAATCACCGTCTTTGAACCCTCGCCGGTATAGCCGCCGACGATCCCGTTGATATCGCAGGTCGGCCGCGATGAAATCTGCTCGATCAGCAGACGATCTTTTTCACCCGCCGGGATCGACAGCCCGATCGGCTTGAGGAACGATTCAGCGCTGAGATTCAGCTTCTTCCATTGCTCGAGGATAGCCGGCGGTAAATCCTTCACGCCATCATAAAAATGAGGAATGGTAACGCGGCCGGTGTTGTCATGAAGCCCGCCGAGAATGCGCGTCAGCACACGGATCGGATTTTGCGCGCCGCCGCCGAAAATGCCCGAATGCAGATCGCGGTTCGCGGCCTTGATCTTGACCTCTTCATAAACGAGGCCACGCAGCGACGTCGTGATCGCCGGCGTCGTCGGATCCCACATGCCGGTATCGCAAACCAGAGCAAAATCAGCCGCGAATTCCGCTTTGTGCGCTTCAAGGAACGGCACGAAGTTTTTCGAGCCGACCTCCTCCTCGCCCTCGATGACGATGGTGATGTCGAGAGGCAGCGACCCCGTCACCGCGACCCATGCGCGGCAGGCCTCAACGAAGGTCATCAGCTGGCCTTTGTCGTCCTGCGCGCCGCGCGCGACGATGATCTTACGGCCATCGGCATGATCCGTGATGATCGGATCGAACGGTGGCCGATGCCACAAATTCAGCGGATCGACCGGCTGCACATCATAATGACCGTAGAAAAGAACATGCGGCCGCTTCG
>JAQGJY010000386.1 GCA_028290325.1 Tardiphaga sp. | reverse complement strand
ACGCTTCCGTGCATTGGAAAACATACTTGCCCGACGTGATATCGACCTGACCGCCGCCGAAATTCGCCGCATAGATGCCGTTTTTGACCGAGGCCAGTATTTCGGCTGGGTCGTGCTGCCCGCCGAGCATGTAGGTGTTAGTCATGCGCGGCATCGGCACATGGGCATAACCCTGACGGCGGCCATTGCCGGTCGGCTTCATGCCCATCAAGCGCGCGTTCTGGCGATCCTGCATGTAACCGACGAGAATGCCATCCTCGATCAGAACGGTGCGGTTCGTCGGCGTGCCCTCGTCGTCGATGGACAACGATCCGCGGCGCGATGCCATCGTGCCGTCATCGACGACGGTCACGCCGTTGGCGGCGACCTGCTGGCCCATCAGGCCCGCGAAGGCCGAGGTCTGCTTGCGGTTGAAATCGCCTTCGAGGCCGTGGCCGACGGCTTCATGCAGCATCACACCGGGCCAGCCGGGGCCGAGCACCACGTCCATCTCGCCGGCAGGGGCCGGGACCGACTCCAGATTGACGAGAGCTTCGCGCAGCGCGCCATCGGCGGCCTCGCGCCACCGGCCGCTTTCGATGAATGCCTGATAGCCTTCGCGGCCGCCATAGCCCTTGCTGCCGCTCTCCTGCCGGTCGCCCTGTCCGGCGACGACGGAAATGTTGACGCGGACCAGCGGACGGATGTCGCGATAGCTCTCGCCATCCGGCCGCAGGATCTCGACGACCTGCCAGGTCGCGCCCAGGCTCGCGGAGACCTGCCGGACGCGCGGATCCTTGTCGCGAACGTAAGCGTCGATCTCGGCCAGCAGCTTGACCTTCGCCTCGAAGCCTGGCGCGTCGAGCGGATTGTCGTCGTTATAGAGCCGCACGTTGGTGCGCGACGGGGCCGCCGCGAGTGTGCCGGCATAGCCACCGCGCACCGCATGGACGGCGTCAGCGGCGCGGATCAGCGCCGGAATCGAGATGTCCGACGAGTGGGCGTAGCCGACCGCGTCGTCCTTGACGGCACGCAAGCCAAAGCCTTGCGACGTATCGTAGGTCGCTTGCTTGAGGCGGCCATTGTCGAACACCAAAGCTTCCGACTGGCTGTATTCGAGAAACAACTCGCCGTCATCGGAGCCGGCCAACCCGCGCGCGACTTCATTGCGGACCTGATCGCGGTCGAGATTGGCACGGTCGAGCAAGGAAGAGGGGGCGGATTGGGTCATGCGGTCTCCGGGTCGGCATCAGAACAGGTGGACCGAAGATAGGCATGGTTGGCTGAAAAGGGGAGGGGCGTGCGGCCGATCACGGCAGCTTGTCGTAGCCTTCGCCGATTCCGTTGAGGCTGAGCGGGAAGCCGATGCCCTCTTCGGGCGTCTCGAAGATGATGAAGGTCGCCGTCTTGGCGGTGCGAAGCTGCCCGAGCAGCTTCTCGTCCATCACAACTTCGGCAACGCAGCCGTTCGGCAGGCAGCGCACGAAGCCGGCGCGGCCGACGTCCTGATTGTCCAGCTTGAGCCCCAGCCCCGACGGCAGCAGCACGCCGAGCGGCGCGACGACGCGCATCAGCTTGCTTTTCTGGTCGGCGGTCTTGAGCACGATCACCGTGAGGCCGGCATTGGAGCGGTCTTCTGCCACCACGCTCTGGATCAGCGCGCATTGCTCGGCCTGGGCGCCGGGCGGCGTATCGCAACGGATCTGCCAATCGCCATGGACCGAGCGCACCGCGCCCTGTGCCCGCGCCGCGACGGTCAGTCCGGCCATGCAGGCCAGCGCCAACACGAAAGCTGAGGTGGACCGCCAGAACCGGCGACCGGGATGCGCGTGCTGCTGTGTCATTGGCCCCATCAGGGTCGATCCCTCGACAATGTCGGTCACATCCGGACGACACCATGACGGCGTCTTGAAGGCATCCGACGCAGAAAAAGCCCGCGCGCGAATCAGCCGACGGTGAACCGCCTTGCCTGTGCGTACATCGGACAATCGGCCTGTCAAGTATCGCCCGCGATCCCGTCCGCCGTTGCCGCGCGAATTTGGCGCGCGCGGAGGTTCGGCGCATGCTGTCATGCGGGCGTGCCGAATGACGCAACCATGCATGCCCGCCGCTGTGAATACTGCATTGCGACAGTCTGCGAATTATGGTTTGAGAGGCTGGATTTCGACGCGTTCTAACGAGCCGGCCCCATTCAGTTCTTCGGGCCGATCGCGGGACGCGGCCCGAACGCCTCCAAACACGGTTGGGGCGGCGGGCTTTTGAGGTTTCTCACAAGGAGCATACGCGGCATGACGATGTCGAAGGGCCAGATTGGTCGCCGGTTGCTGGGGTTCGCGCTTCTCGGAGCCGCGTTGGCGCTGGGCGGAGCGGCCGGGGCAGCCGAGTACGGGCAACCCGCGGCGTGGGAGCTGGGCCTGCAAAAATCCGTGACGCCGGTGATGGACAACATCACCTGGTTCCATAATTTTCTGGTGTGGCTGGTCACCGCGATCACGGTGTTCGTGCTGATTTTGCTCATCATCGTGATGGTGAAGTTCAATTCCAAGGCAAACCCGGTGCCGTCGAAGACGACGCACCACACCTTGATTGAGGTGGCGTGGACGATCATTCCGGTTCTGATTCTGGTCGGCATCGCGGTGCCGTCGTTCCGGCTGCTATTCCTGCAGCTCGACATTCCGAAGGCTGACCTGACGATCAAGGCGACCGGCAAACAGTGGTACTGGAGCTACGCCTATCCCGATAATGGCAAGTTCGAGTTCGACTCGCTGATGTCGGCGGACAAGGGGCCGCGCCTCCTGGCCGTCGATAACGAGATGGTCGTTCCGGTGAACAAGGTCGTCCGCGTGCAGACCACCGCCGCCGACGTCATTCACGCTTTCGCGATGCCTTCCTTCGGTGTCAAGATCGACGCGATCCCCGGCCGCCTGAACGAGACGTGGTTCAAGGCGACCCGGGAAGGCATGTTCTACGGTCAGTGCTCCGAACTCTGCGGCAAGGATCACGCCTTCATGCCGATCGCGATCCGCGTCGTGAACGATCAGGAATTCGCGGCCTGGACCGAAGCCGCGAAGAAAAAATACGCGACCGCGCCGGCGAATTCCTACGCCTCCGCGGGTTCCGCCGCCCAATAAGCGGACTTCGGCCAGGCGGGCTTCGGCCGGCCTGGCCAACCGATTCAGGCGAGGAATTCGCAAGGGTTCCGTGATTGCCGACACGACTGCTGCCGAATAGACTGCAAATTAGGATCTCAAAATGGCAACGACCGCTGCGACACCGGGGCTTCCCGAGACCGCCCACTCCAAGAACGCCCATGCCGATCATGCCCATGATGATCACGCGCATGCGCATCCGACCGGCTGGCGGCGTTACGTCTACTCGACGAACCACAAAGACATCGGCACGATGTATCTGTTCTTCGCGATCATGGCGGGCGTGATCGGCGGCGTGATGTCGATCCTGATCCGCATTGAGTTGATGTATCCCGGCGTTCAGATCTTCCACGAATCCCATACCTACAACGTGTTCGTGACCTCGCACGGCCTGATCATGATCTTCTTCATGGTGATGCCCGCGATGATCGGCGGCTTCGGCAACTGGTTCGTGCCGCTGATGATCGGCGCGCCGGATATGGCGTTCCCGCGCATGAACAACGTCTCGTTCTGGCTGCTGCCCGCCTCGTTCCTGCTACTGATCATCTCGACCTTCGTCGAAGGCGAGCCGGGCGCCAACGGCGTCGGCGCCGGCTGGACGATGTACGCGCCGCTATCGACTTCCGGCCATCCCGGCCCGGCCGTCGATTTCGCGATTCTGGCGCTTCACATCGCCGGCGCGTCATCGATCCTCGGTGCGATCAACTTCATCACCACGATCTTCAACATGCGCGCGCCGGGCATGACCCTGCACAAGATGCCGCTGTTCGTGTGGTCGATCCTGGTCACCGTGTTCCTGTTGCTGCTGTCGCTGCCGGTTCTCGCGGGCGCGATCACCATGCTGCTGACGGATCGTAACTTCGGCACCACGTTCTTCGCCGCCGACGGCGGCGGCGATCCGGTCCTGTTCCAGCATCTGTTCTGGTTCTTCGGTCACCCGGAAGTCTACATCCTCATCCTCCCAGGCTTCGGCATCATCAGCCACATCATCTCGACCTTCTCCAAGAAGCCGGTGTTCGGTTATCTCGGGATGGCCTACGCGATGGTGGCGATCGGCGTCGTCGGCTTCGTGGTGTGGGCTCACCACATGTATACGGTCGGCCTCTCGCTCAACACGCAGCGTTACTTCGTCTTCGCGACGATGGTCATCGCGGTGCCGACGGGCGTGAAGATTTTCTCGTGGATCGCGACGATGTGGGGCGGCTCGATCCGCTTTGCGACGCCGATGGTCTGGGCGATGGGCTTCGTGTTCCTGTTCACGGTTGGCGGCGTCACCGGCGTCGTTCTCGCGAACGCGGCCATCGACCGCTACATGCACGAGACCTATTACGTCGTGGCCCACTTCCACTACGTGCTGTCGCTCGGCGCCGTCTTCGCGCTGTTCGCGGGCTTCTACTACTGGTTCCCGAAAATGTCGGGCTACATGTACAACGAGTTCCTCGGCAAGCTGCACTTCTGGATGATGTTCATCGGTGTGAACCTGACCTTCTTCCCGCAGCATTTCCTTGGCCTCGCGGGCATGCCGCGCCGCTACATCGACTATCCGGACGCGTACCTGCTCTGGAACCAGGTGTCGTCGTATGGCTCCTATCTCTCCG
>JAQGJY010000381.1 GCA_028290325.1 Tardiphaga sp. | reverse complement strand
CGCTCGTTTCGTTTCGGCGCCGCTCGGCTTGCGCCGCCGTGCCAAGCCGCTTATTGCAGCCCAACGCCGCTGCCGCCGCGATCATCGGGCTTTGACCTTGCAATCTTCCGACCCAACCGTTTCCCAGCCGTCGCCCCCGCGTGAACCCATTCTGACGCTGCCCGGCGCGCTGACCGCCTATGTCGCGCTGATCGCGCTAGTTCACGGCGTGCGCATGCTGTTGCCGCTCGATCTCGAATACTGGAGCACGTTGGCCTTCGGCTTTATCCCCGGCCGCTACGATCAAAGCCTGTTGGCGATGCCGTTTCCGGGCGGCGCGGGCGCCAAAGCATGGACGCTGGTCAGCTATTCGCTGCTCCATGCGAACGTCGCCCATATCGGTTTCAACGTGCTGTGGTTGCTGCCGTTCGGCAGCGCGCTGGCGCGACGGTTCGGCGCCACGCGGTTCTTTCTGTTCATGGCGGTGACGGCGGTGGCCGGCGCGCTGGCGCATCTGGTCACGCATCAGCACGCGCTGGCACCGATGATCGGTGCCTCGGCCTCGGTCTCCGGGGCGATGGCGGCCGCGATCCGCTTTGCCTTCGTGCAAGGCGGTTTCCTGTCGTTCGGGCGTGGCGATGCCGAGGCGGCCGCGCGCGTGCCCGCGCTGCCGCTGCTGACGTCGCTGCGCGATCCGCGTGTGCTCGGATTTCTCGCGGTGTGGTTTGGCGTCAACATCATATTCGGCGTCGGTTCGATCGCGATCGGCAGCGAGGGGGCCAGCGTGGCATGGCAGGCGCATATCGGCGGCTTCTTCGCCGGGCTGCTGCTGTTTTCGTTGTTCGATCCGATTCCGCGCGGCGATTCCCGCATGCGGGCCGAGCGCTGATTCGCAGATCGCGAAGCCGTTGCGGCATTCCGCCCGCCTTGCGGGTTGCGGCCAATTGATCCATCATTCCACGCCTGTCGCGACTGGACGCAGCCGGCGCGGCACTGTTGATTGAAGACTCGTAAGAACAGGGACGACGTCCATTCAAGGGCACGTCTATTTTCGGAGGCGACAATGACGGTTCAGGCGATTCTCGATTCCAAAGGCCATGACATCATTCACGTCACGCCGGATGTCACGCTCGCGGAGGCCGTGAAGCTGTTGGCCGAGCGTCGCATCGGCGCGGTGCTTGTGATGAGCGGCCACGTTCTGGACGGCATTCTGTCCGAGCGCGACATCGTCCGCGTGATCGCGGAGCGCGGCGCGGACGCGCTGGCGGAGCCGGTCGGCAGTGTCATGACGCGCAAGGTGATCCACTGCAAGCCCGCGGACACCGTCGGCGCGATCATGGAGAAGATGACGTCCGGAAAATTTCGCCACCTGCCCGTCCTGCATGAGGACAGGATCGTCGGGTTGATCTCGATCGGGGACGTCGTCAAGACACGCGTTGCGGAATTCGAGCACGAGCAGGAAGCGTTGCGCGAGTACATCGCGACGGCCTGAGCGACGCTGGCGTTGCAGGGCGCGAGCGGGCAAGACCGCGCTCGCGCGCAATGACGATTCGATCTAACCCTTGGGATCGGACTCCGCCGGCGCCGCCTTGATCGACGTCTTCGCGGCGTCCGGCGCCAGAATGTCGATCGCTTCTTGAATCGACTCGATCGCGCGTTCGGCGGCGCGAACGCCATGCGCGATCATTTCCTCGGCGCGGTGAAAATCGAACCAGCCGATCTGACCGACGCGAGGCGAGATCAGCAGGTCCGGCGGATCACCTGCAAGCCGCGCGCGCGTGATGCGGTCCTGCATGATGTTGAACGCATCGACCATCACGGTGGAAATGCCGGGCCGACCGCCGCTGCCGAAGAACTCACGCTTGACGGTGCGTTCCGGCGAAAAGAAACGTCCGAAGCCGCGCTTCGCCGACTCCGGCGGCATCTCCATCACCGGCTCTGGTTGCGCATGAGGTGGCGACCCGTGCGCGAAGATCGTCGTGCTGTGACCGAACACGTCGCTCGACAGGTTGGCGGCGATCACGATCTCCGCGCCAAGCGCGCGCGCCGCCGAAACCGGCACCGGATTGACCAGCGCGCCGTCGACCAGCCAGCGATCACCGATCAGCACCGGCGCGAAGATTCCGGGCAGGGCGTACGACGCGCGCATCGCATCGACGAGGCGGCCATGTGTCAGCCAGATTTCGTGGCCGGTGCGAACTTCGGTCGCGACGCTGGCGAATTTCACCGGCAGGTCGTCGATTGACGTATTGCCGATCGAGGCCTCGAGCTGCGCCGCGAGCTTGTCACCGCCGATCAGGCCGGACCCGTTCAGGCGGATGTCGAGATAGCCGAGGATGTTGCGCGGTTGCAGGCTGCGCGCCCAGTCTTCCAGCGTATGCAGATGGCCGGCCGCGTAGGAGCCGCCGACCACCGCGCCGATCGACGTGCCGACCACGACATTCGGCACGATGCCATGGGCCAGCAGCGTTTTCAGAATTCCGATATGCGCGAAGCCGCGCGCCGCGCCGCCGCCGAGCGCAAGGCCGATCACGGGGCGCCGCACGCTGCCCAGTCCGACCTTGTCCTTGCCGTCGCCGGCGACGCCGCCATTCCGTCTGATGAGATTGTCCAGCACGCAACCACTCCGATCCGCGCGATGAAGCGCGATGTCCGCGACTCTGTCTGCCGGACAATTGCTGCCATTTTACGTATTGCAGCGCAGTCGTGCCAGTGCGTGGCGCGCGCATGGTTTATACATGATCGTGCAAGATATGGGACCGCGGCTTGAATTTGCCGCGTTTTCGGTCAAAAGCAGGACAATGAGGCAGCGGGGTCATCGCACGGGATCGAGTTGGCACGGCTGGCGCACGGCGCTGCTGCCGGTTGTCGCATGCGTGAGCGCTTTTGCCGCGCCACCGTTGGCCGTCGCGCAGATGTTTCAGGAGCGTCCGGCGCCAGTCCCGCCAGGTTCGATTCCCGACGTGCCGTCCGGGCCGGCGATCAGTCTGGCGCCGCCCTCCGGGCCTGCGACGTCTCCCGGCTTGCCGGCACCGATCACTCAGCCGCCCGTCGGCGCGATTCCGTTGCAAACGCCGCCGCCGTCGGCGGCGTCGCCGCCGCAGGGCGTGCTGGCGCTGACGGCGCGTTACGGCAAGGATCTGCCCGTCATCAACAGCGGCCTGGTGTGGCGGGTGTTCTCGGATCGCCCCGATGAGACCGGCGCGTTCAAGCTGATCCGCGAGGATCGCACGGCGACGCCGAGCATCGCGCTGCCGCCCGGCAGCTATGTGGTCCACGTCACGCTTGGACTGGTCAGCGCCGTTCGCCCGGTGACGCTGAAAACCGAGACCGATCGCGAGTCATTTCTGCTGCCGGCTGGCGGGTTGCGGATCGAGGGCCGCGTCGGCACCAGCAAGATTCCGCAGAACCAGATTTCATTCAATATCTACAAAGGCAGCCAGTTCGAGGGCAGTGATCGCGCCTCTCTGGTGCCGAACGTCAATGGCGCGGACATCGTGCTGCTGCCGGAAGGCACCTATTACATCACCTCGAATTACGGCGACGCCAACTCGGTGGTGCGTTCCGACATTCGCGTGCAGGCCGGCAAGCTGACCGATGTGACGATCAGCCATCGCGCCGCCGTCATCACGTTGAAGCTGGTCGGCGACAAAGGCGGCGAGGCGCTGGCCAACACCGCATGGTCGGTCATCACCCCGGCCGGTGACGTCATCAAGGAATCGATCGGCGCGTTTCCGCGTGTCGTGCTGTCCGAGGGCGAGTACCGCGCCATCGCCAAGAACGAAGGCAAGGTGTTCGAGCGCCCGTTCAACGTCGTCAACGGCGTCGATGGCGAGGTCGAGGTCGTCGCGCGCTGATCAGAACCGCGTGACGATCGTCTTGAGGTCGGGTCGTGGACGATCCTCGGGGGAAGCCTTCGCCGTGCCGATGTGAACAAAGCCTGCGAGTTTTTCACCTTCGGTTACACCGAGCGCTGCCAGCGCATCGCGGTCATAGGCGAACCACCCCGTCAGCCAATTCGCGGCATAGCCGAGCGCGGTGGCGGCGATGACGATATTCATCGCGCTGGCCCCCGCCGATAATTCCTGCTCCCATGGCGGCACCTTCGGATGCGGCTTCACGGTGCTGACCACCGCGACCACCAGCGGCGCATCCATCAGGCGGCGCTTCTCGGTTTCGATCGCCGCCGCGTCGGCCCCCGGAGTCTTGCTTGCATAGACGTTGGCAATGATCTCGCCCGCGCGGGCCCGCGCATCGCCTTCGAATATGATGAAACGCCACGGCGCGAGCTTGCCGTGATCCGGCACCCGCGCGCCGATCGTCAGGAGCGTTTCGAGTTCGGATGCAGACGGACCGGGCGCGGTCATGTCGCGCGGCTTCACCGAGCGGCGGGTGGTCAGAAGCTGGATCGCGTCGGGCATCAGGCATCCATCAAAATTGAAAGGCGTGAGCCGCATATCTGCCTGCTCACGCCGCTTCGCAAGTTGCATCGCTTAGGAGGCCTCTAAATCGAGCGGCCCGCGATAGCTGGTTTATTTTGCCTCGCGACCGATCAGGCCCGGCGATTCACCGGGAGACAGAACAAACTTGTAGATCGCGGCACCAAGCGCCGCGCCGAGCAAGGGCGCCACCCAGAACAACCAAAGCTGCGATGGGGCTCCGGTCGTTGCGAAGAACGCGACCGCTGTCGAGCGTGCCGGGTTGACCGACGTATTCGTGACCGGGATCGAGATCAGGTGAATCAGCGTCAGACCGAGGCCGATCGCGATCGGTGCGAAACCGGCCGGTGCCGCCCGCGACGTCGAGCCGAGGATGATGATCAAGAACGCCGCCGTCAGGACCACTTCGGCAACCAGCGCGGAGATCATCGAATACTTGCCCGGTGACAGCGCATCATAGCCATTTGACGCAAAGCCGCCCGCCGCAAAGTTCGGCGCGCCGGACGCGATGACGTAAAGCACCGCCGCCGCGCAGAGTCCGGCGATCACTTGCGTGATCCAATAGGGGATCAATTCCCGCCAGTCGAAGCGGCCGGCGATGGCCAATCCCAGCGACACCGCCGGATTGAAATGTCCGCCGGAGATGCCGCCGACCGCGTAGGCCATCGTCAAAACCGTCAGGCCGAATGCCAGTGAGACGCCGACGAATCCGATACCCAATCCGGGAAAGCCAGCGGCCAGCACGGCGCTGCCGCAACCTCCGAATACGAGCCAGAACGTCCCGACAAATTCCGCAGCAAGTTTTCGCATGTGAGATCCCCCTTTTGAGAATCACACTGTAGCCGGAGAATCATCAAGGTTCCACGACATGAACTCTGATGGTCGTTCGGTGTGGATGGAGCCTGTCTAATTGGCCCCGTTATCATTCGGCGTTTGCCCGTTTCACATCCGGCGGCGTGGCTTCTTCGACCAAGGCCGCGAGCGCTTCGGTCAGCGGCATCACGTTCTGACCTTCCGATCCCAACCGCCGGATCGAGACCGCGCCGGTTTCCGCTTCCTTCTTGCCGACGACGAGGAGAGCGGGAATTTTCATCAGTGAATGTTCGCGGACCTTGTAGTTGATCTTTTCGTTACGCAGATCGATCTCGACGCGCAGCCCCGCCTTTCGTGCGGCGGCGAGAACCTGCTTGGCGTAGTCATCGCCTTCCTGCGTGATCGTGGTGACGACCGCCTGCACCGGCGCCAGCCAAAGCGGGAAGTTGCCGGCAAAGTGCTCGATCAAAATGCCGGTGAAGCGCTCCATCGATCCGCAGATCGCGCGATGCACCATGACCGGCGCTTTCTTCGAGCCATCCGCGTCGATGTAGAACGCGCCGAAACGCTCCGGCAGGTTGAAGTCCACCTGCGTGGTGCCGCATTGCCAGTCGCGGCCGATGGCGTCGCGCAAGACGTATTCGAATTTCGGTCCGTAAAACGCGCCTTCGCCCGGATTGATCGCGGTCTTGATGCGGCCGCCGGATTGCGCCTCGATCGTCGACAGCACCGTGGCCATCACCCGCTCGGCGTGATCCCACATCTCGTCGCTGCCGACGCGCTTCTCCGGCCGCGTCGAGAGCTTGACCACGATGTCGCCGAAGCCGAAATCCGAATAGGTCGAGAGGATCAACTCGTTGATCTTCAAACACTCGTCGGCCAACTGCTGCTCGGTGCAGAACACATGCGCGTCGTCCTGCGTGAAGCCGCGCACGCGCATCAGCCCGTGCATCGCGCCGGACGGTTCGTAGCGATGGACGACGCCGAATTCCGCCATGCGCAAGGGCAGGTCGCGATAGCTTTTGAGGCCGTGCTTGAAGATCTGCACATGGCCAGGGCAGTTCATCGGCTTCAACGCGAACCAGCGCTTATCCTCGGCTTCGTCGCCGGCGGACTGCGCGGCGAACATGTTCTCTCGGTACCAGTCCCAGTGGCCTGAGGTCTCCCATAGCGACTTGTCGAGAATTTGCGGCGCGTTGACTTCTTGGTAATCGCCGGCAAGGCGCCGACGCATATAGGAGATCAGCGCCTGGAAGATCGTCCAGCCTTTGGCGTGCCAGAACACGACGCCAGGGCCTTCCTCCTGAAAATGAAACAGGTCGAGTTCGCGGCCGAGCTTGCGATGGTCGCGCTTCTCGGCTTCCTCAATCTGCTTGAGATAAAAATCGAGGTCGTCCTGCTTGGCGAAGGCCGTCCCGTAGATACGCGTCAGCATCGGATTGTTGCTGTCGCCGCGCCAGTAAGCGCCAGCCACCTTCATCAGCTTGAACGCGTTGCCGACTTTTCCGGTCGACGTCATGTGTGGGCCGCGACACAGGTCGAACCAGTCGCCCTGCTTGTAGATCTTGATCGACTGATCTTCGGGGATGGCGTCGAGCAATTCGACCTTGAAGGCCTCGCCTTTGTCGGCGAACACCTTCTTGGTCTCGTCACGCGTCCAGACTTCCTTGGTGAAGGGTTTGTCGCGCACGATGATCTCGCGCATCTTCTTTTCGATCGCGGCGAAGTCTTCGGGCGTGAACGGCTCGTTGCGGAAGAAGTCGTAATAGAAACCGTTCTCGATGATCGGCCCGATCGTCACCTGCGTGCCCGGCCATAGATCCTGCACCGCCTCGGCGAGCACGTGCGCGCAATCGTGCCGGATCAATTCGAGCGCGCGCGGATCGTCGCGATTGATGAAGTCGATCGACGAGTTTTGCTCGATCGGATCGGCGAGATCGGTGACGACGCCGTCAAGCGCCATCGCGACGGTGCGCTTGGCAAGCGACGGCGAGATACCTTTCGCGATATCGAACCCGGTGATGTTTTTGGGGAATTCGCGCTTGGCGCCGTCTGGGAATGTAATTGCGATCATGTTCGACTCGACTGGCTTGAGGTTGGACAGGCCAAAGACGAATCCGGACGGGGGCTGAGAACTGCCTGGCATCTCGATCTCCTCTGGCTCACTCCTGCGAACGGACGCAGGTAAGCGGATGGGCGGTATAGCAGCGCGGGGCGATCCTGCAATATGGCGGCATGATAATAGATGCAATTGCATTCACTATGGACTATACTGACGGTGTGTCCCGCTCCCTCGCTCCGACCTCATTGATGCTCGGCAACGTCGTCACCGGAATGTCGGTGCTGGCGCCCGCGGGCATGCTGCTGCAACTCTCCACCGAATTCGGCGTCAGCGTCCGCGATGCCGGACTGCTGATCACGTTCGGCGCGATCGCACTGTGCATTGGCTCGCCGCTGACGGCGTGGCTGACCAGCCGGATCGAGCGCCGCATCCTGCTGGCGCTCACGCTGGCAATACTCGCGATCACCAATCTCGCCTCGGCCTTCGCGCCTGATTACATGACGCTGCTTATCATTCGTATCGTCATGCTGAGCGTGGGGGCGTTGTTTACCCCGCAGGCGGCGGGAACGGTCGGCCTGATCGTGCCGGACGGCAAACGCGGCAGCGCGATCGCTTATGTTTTTCTGGGCTGGTCGGTTGCCGCCGCCGTCGGTCTGCCGCTGATCACGTTGCTGGCAAGCCGGGTCGGCTGGCGCGAAGCCTATCTCTGCATCGGTCTCGTTGCGGCCGCCTCGACGATTTTGCTGGCATGGCGGCTGCCGCGCGGCCTGTTCGGCGCGCCCGTCGATCTCAAGACATGGGCTGATCTGTTCCAGAACCGAATGATCGTGCTCCTGCTGCTGGTCACGGTGCTGCAGATGTCCGGGCAATTCGTCGTGTTCACTTTCATCGGACCGATTCTGGCGCAGCTCACGGGAGCCAGCCC
Source organism: Tardiphaga sp. (assembly GCA_028290325.1). Classification (GTDB taxonomy): domain Bacteria; phylum Pseudomonadota; class Alphaproteobacteria; order Rhizobiales; family Xanthobacteraceae; genus Tardiphaga. The sequence goes on along the minus strand of JAQGJY010000381.1, from coordinate 4,355 downwards.
GGAAGGCGTCGGCCTGGTGTTCGCGCTGTACGGCGTTTTTGGTTTCGTCGGCATCGCCATCGCGACGCGCATCGTCGATGGCTGGGGCCCGTTCCGCACCTCGCTGCTATCGGCCACGATGGTCCTGAGCGGGCTGGTGGTCTGGGCGGTCGGCGCGGGCAGTTACACGATCATGGCCATCGGCATGGCGCTGTGGGGATTGGGCTTCGCCTCGACCAATTCGATGCAGCAGGTGCGGCTGGTCGGCGCGGCACCCGCTCTAGCCGGGGCGTCGGTCGCACTGAACACGTCAGCCCTCTATGTCGGGCAGGCCATCGGATCGGCGATCGGCGGCGCGTTGCTGGCGCACGGCGCATTCGTCGCCCCAGGCTATGTCGGATCGGTTTTCGGCGTCATCGCGGTGTTGGTCGTGATCGCGACGCGGCCGAAGCCCACAACGACCGTGAGCGATTAGCCCGTGCCATCATTCACGCCGCGCCAGCGCGCGTAGCGCCACGGCAGATACCAGCGCGCATCGGGCGGCGTCCGCGTCGGCACATTGTCGATCCCCGACGTGCCCCATGGCTGGCAGCGCAGCAGCCGGGCCAGTGTCATCCAGCCGCCGACCCATAGTCCAAAGCGTCCGATCGCCTCGTCGCCATAGACCGAGCAAGTCGGCAAATGCCGGCAATTGTATCCGACGAGCGGCGACAGCGTGTGGCGATAGACCGCGATTAGTCCCCGACCGGCGTTGCGCGGCGCGTGACGCAGCGAGTCTCCGCAGACGCATCCGTGAAATGAAACTTTCATGGGCATTTTGCCAATTTCATGCGCGCTGATTTGCCGACGTCTTGTGCGGTGTTCCGACGCATGGCGACAAAACCGTCACAGGTCAGCAGTTTTCGTTCGAATTCGGGCGCAGTGCAACAAATGCATAATAGACGACAGATAATTCGACGGTTAGTTTTTTGATAACACGCGTGTGACAGACTCATTGTCGTTAAGTGACGTGCGTGTTCGGTGCCATGACCAATGCTCGATTGATGAGCGCGGGAAGGAACCAACGTGAGGCTCGCGACGACGCTTCGATCCAGCGGACTGGCTATCCTCGCCGCCGCCTTTTTCCTCGGCCCTCCGGGCGCTCTCGTTCCGGACAGTGGCCGTGCTCACGCCAACGGCGTTCTTGAGGAACGCAAGATGCCGATGCGTTTCGTCTGGAACGATTGCGGTGTTGACTGCCCGGGCTGGATCTCCGCCATTGGTGTCGTTACGTCGGACACGCCGCGAGACTTCGACGAATTTTCACGTAGCCGCAACCTGACCAACGCCGCGATCGTGCTGGATTCCAGCGGCGGCTCGGTCAATGACTCGATCGCGCTCGGTCGGCGCTGGCGCAAGCTCGGTCTGTTGACCACGGTCGGCACCACCGTCGAAATCCGCACCCCTGTCGGCGAGCGGCCAGCGGTGGTGCCCGGGGCCTATTGCGAGTCGATGTGCGTCTTCCTGCTGCTGTCCGGCAAGACACGCTACGTGCCTGACGGCGTCTATGTTCGCGTGCATCAGATATGGATGGGCGATCGAGCCGAGAATGCGCGCGCCTCGACCTATTCGGCGCAAGACATGATGATCGTCGAGCGCGATATCGGACGTCTTGCCAAATTCACCTTCGATATGGGCGGCACCGGCGACCTGTTGTTGCTCGCGCTCAACGTGCCTCCATGGGAAGAATTGCACACGCTGTCGCGCGCCGAATTGCAGTTAAGCAATCTCTACACAACGGACGCCGCGCCGGACATGCTGCTGGCGCTTGAGCCGCAGGCGGTCTCGGCCGCGGCCGCCAAGGTCAAACCCCTGCAAGATCGCCTGGTTAGCGAAGCGCCGTCGTTGGTGCCGGAAAGCCTGCCGGTCGGGACCCACAAGACCGCTCAAGCTCTGCCGACCGGCGGGAGCGCAACCAAAACCCCGCAGAACTGACGCTGATCTCTTTGGCGGCCCAAGCTGGGTTCGCTCGCGCGAATCGCGCCTTGCGCCTTGCAATGACGAGTTTCGTGGAACGAGATCAGTTCGCCGCCGCCTGCTTGGCCTCGATCTGACCGATCGCATCGACAACCGCATCGAAGGTCAGCAATGTCGAGGCGTGTCGCGCTTTATAGTCGCGCACCGGTTCCAGCAACGCGATATCCGCCCATTTGCCGCTGGGCGGCGGGCCATTGTCTTTCAGCATCCTGCGCACCGTCTCGCGCAATTCGCGCAATTCCTGCGCGGTGGAACCGACGACGTGCGCCGCCATGATCGACGATGAGGCTTGCCCGAGCGCGCAGGCTTTCACGTCATGGGCGAAATCCGTGACGACATCGCCATCCATCGCAAGGTCGATCTTGACCGTGGAACCGCACAGCTTAGAATGCGCCGTCGCGCTGGCGTCCGGCGCCGCCAGGCGGCCGAGGCGGGGGATGTTACCGGCCAATGCGATAATGCGCTTGTTATAAATGTCGTTCAGCATGTGTCGGAGACTTTACATAAACCGTCGTCCGGTCACTTGGCGCGCCCGGAACCCAGCCTTATATAGACAGCGTCGCCGGATGCGAAAGTCCGGCTGATCCGAATGGGACAGAGGCATTTCGCAGGCTCAAGCCGCCCCCGTCCGCCCGGTGACACTCCGGCCTCCTGATGAGGCCGGTCGAACGGAGTGAAGATGGACGCCAAGATCAAGACGTTACATGCCGGCAAGGGCGCGGAGCCAAAACACAGCGATTTTCGCCCGGCCGAATTGGACCCCTCGGAATTTCTCGCCGCCGCTGTTCGTCCCGACCAACCACGCCCATCCCGCAATGAGGCGGAGCAGGCGGTCAAGACGCTGATCGCCTATATCGGCGAGGATGTCGCGCGGGAAGGCCTGCTCGATACGCCGCGCCGGGTGGTCGAGGCCTATGACGAGCTGTTTCAGGGCTACCACCAATGCCCCGCTGACGTGCTCAATCGCACCTTCGGCGAGACCGCCGGTTATGACGATTTCGTGCTGATCCGGGACATGGGTTTCACGTCGCATTGCGAGCATCATATGATGCCCTTCTACGGCAAGGCGCATATCGCCTACGTGCCGGTTGAACGCGTCGTCGGTCTGTCGAAGCTGGCGCGGTTGGTCGATATCTTCGGCCACCGTCTCCAGACGCAGGAGCACATGACCGCACAACTCGCCGCCGCGATCGACGAGGTGCTGAAGCCACGCGGTGTCGCCGTCTTGATCGAGGCGGAGCACACCTGCATGTCGACGCGCGGCATCCGCAAGGAAGGCGCGTTCACGCTGACCACCCGCTTCACCGGCTCGTTCCGCGATAATCCGGCGGAGCAATCGCGTTTCCTGTCGCTGGCGCGCGCGCGCTAACAGGGGCGACCCGTGCATGACCGCGATGGATAATGACGTTGAAGAGGGATTGGCGCTGCGTCCGAAGTTCGACGCGGCCGGGCTGGTGACGTGCGTGACCACGGACGCCGCGACGGGCGACGTGCTGATGGTCGCGCACATGAATGACGAAGCGTTGCGAAAGACCATCGCAACCGGCGAGGCGCATTATTTCAGCCGTTCGCGCCAGGCCTTGTGGCGTAAGGGCGAAAGCTCCGGGCACGGCCAGCGCGTCGTCGAGATGCGCGTCGATTGCGATCAGGACGCGGTGTGGATCCGGGTCGAGCAACACGGCGGCGCCGCATGCCATACCGGCCGACGCTCGTGCTTCTATCGCGCGGTGACGAAAGACGGCGAACTGTCATTCGTCGAGGCCGATCGCGTGTTCGATCCCGCAAAAATTTATTCCAGGTGAGCCGCTTAAGGCGACGTTAACCATAAGGCCGCACTGTTTCCGCAAACCATGCGCGATCTCGCGCGGGCGTAGGCAGATCATGGCAATCGACGGGCTAGGGACGACATCGACGGGCGCGTCATCTCGCGCGCAGGTCGCCAACTCAATTGGCCGCGCCGCCGACACCACCGGCACCAGCTTTCAATATCTTCTCGCCACCGCGAAGATGGAATCAAATTTCAATCCGACTGCCAAGGCTTCGACCTCGTCGGCGGGGGGCCTTTTTCAGTTCATCGACCAGACCTGGCTCGGCACGGTGAAAGAGGCGGGCTCCTATTTCGGATATGGCGCTTATGCCGATGCGATCACGCGGTCCAACTCCGGAAAATATTCGGTCAGCGATCCCGCCGCGCGCGACGCGATCATGAAGCTGCGCGACGATCCCAATGCCAGTTCGGCGATGGCCGGCATTCTGACGCAATCCAACGGCGCGAAACTCACCAGCGCGATCGGTCGCAAGCCGACCGACAGCGAACTTTATATGGCGCACTTCATGGGCGTCGGCGGCGCGACCAAACT
>JAQGJY010000370.1 GCA_028290325.1 Tardiphaga sp. | reverse complement strand
CCGAGCAGCGCTACAATGCCAGCGGCAAGCCGGTCACGGTGGCGCTGGCCGTGGTCAAGGTCGATGTCGCCGGCGAGACATTGATCTCGGCGGCGGAAGGCAACGGTCCGGTCAACGCGCTTGACGTCGCGTTGCGCAAAGACCTCGGCAAATATCAGAAATACATCGAGAAACTGCGGCTGGTCGATTATCGCGTGCGTATCCTCAACGGCGGCACCGAGGCCGTGACGCGGGTGTTGATCGAGAGCGAGGACGAGTGTGGCGACCGCTGGACCACGGTCGGCGTCTCGCCGAACATCATCGACGCGTCATTTCAGGCGTTGATGGATTCGGTGGTGTACAAGCTGGTGAAGTCGAACGCGCCGGTGTGAATTCCCCGCAGGCGGGACGTCATCACCGGGCGAGGGCGCGCCTTGCGCCCGCGGACCCGGTGATCCATCCTTTCATAAGGAGAGGGATGGCCGGGTCATCGCGCGAGGATGCGCTCGCCGGGCCATGACAGTCAGCCATCGGAGCCCTTGTGATGATCGATCATGTCTCGCTCGGCGTCAGTGATCTCGATCGCGCTGTTGCGTTCTACGAGGCGACGTTGGCGCCGCTTGGCCTGACCAGGCTGGTGACGCGGCCGGCGATGGTCGGTTTCGGCAAGAGCTATCCGGAAGTCTGGATCAATTCGCGGCCCGCGATGACGCGCGTCGCCGACGATTGCGGATCGCATCTCGGCCTGCGCGCCAAGGCTGCGGGCGAAGTCGATGCGTTTCATGCCGCGGCGCTTCAAGCGGGCGGCACGTCGGAGAGCGCGCCAATGCGGCGTCCGCATGATCGCGTCATCTATTACGCGGCGTTCATTCGTGACCCCGACGGCAACCGCGTTGAGGCGGTGACGTTTCTGTAGGGCTCATCGCAGCAGCCTGACGAGCTCGCCCGCGCCGGCGTTGGACGGCTCGCGGTGACGAGACGCGGTGACAGGACGCTAGAGTCTGCGCGCGACGTCGGGCGCCAGCTGCTTGGTGTCGTCCGGTGCGGCCGCCGCCGCCGCCCGCAGTCGCGGCAGAATATCCTCGACGCGCTCGGCCTTCAGCAGATCGACATGCAACGTCGGCCGGATGAAGGCGGTCGTCCGCATGTGCGCAATCAATTCGATGAACGGCGCCCAGAAGCCCTCGATGTCGGCCAACAGGATCGGCTTGGAATGGCGGCCGAGCTGCTGCCACGTCAGTTGCTCGACAAGCTCTTCCAGGGTGCCGATACCACCGGGCAATGCCACGAACGCGTCCGAGCGTTCGAACATCAATCGCTTGCGCTCGTGCATGTCCGCCGTGACGATCAATTCCTGCACGCGACCAAGCGCGTTTTCGCGTTTGGTCAGGAAATCCGGGATGATGCCGGTGACACGGCCGCCGTGATCCAGCGTGGCCTTCGCGACCGCGCCCATCAGCCCGATCGAGCCGCCGCCATAGACCAGCCCGACATTGTTCTCCGCGAGAACTTTGCCGAGCGCGGTGGCGGATTCCATGAAGCGCGGATTGGTGCCGGGGCCGGAACCGCAATAGACGCAGACGGTTTTGATGGTGCTCATCGCGTCGATGTCGCATCGCGCCGAGCCAAGGTCAAGGCTGCGGGCCAGAGCCGGTTTGAGGGCAAAAATTTTCTGGCGCGCGGGGTGCGGATGCGGCAGAAAGCCGCTATATGCCGTTTTGAGATGCAAAAATTCCACACAGAGCAGGCCGGCTATATGTCCGGTTTCGGGCGCGACTGATGTCCGCCCCTCATCCATCCCACAATGACGCCGAAACGCCGGGCCCTGACGGGTCCGCGCAGCGCGCGACCATGATCGGCACGCTGGTCCATCTGTGGCCCTATATCTGGCCGGGCGACCGCAACGACCTGAAGCTGCGCGTCGTCTGGTCGATGGTACTGCTGCTGGTTGCCAAGCTCGCGACGCTGACGGTCCCATTCACCTTCAAGTGGGCGATCGATGCCCTGACCAGCGCGGATACCGCGCCGATCCAGGCGTCGAGCTGGGCGTTCTGGCTGATCGCGTCGCCGCTCATCATGACGGTCAGCTACGGCCTGGTTCGCGTGCTGATGGCGGTGCTGACGCAATGGCGCGACGGCTTGTTCGCCAAGGTGGCGATGCACGCGGTGCGGAAGCTGGCTTATCTTACCTTCGTCCACATGCACGAACTGTCGCTGCGCTTTCATCTGGAGCGCAAGACCGGCGGCCTGACCCGGGTGCTGGAGCGCGGCCGACTCGGCATCGAAGTCATCGTGCGGATGGTGATCCTGCAACTGGTGCCGACCGTGGTCGAGGTCGCGCTGTTGATGGGCGTGCTGCTGTGGCAATTCGACTGGCGCTACGTCGCGGTCACGCTGCTCACCGTCGTCATCTACATGTGGTTCACTTACGTCGCGACGGAATGGCGGATCGAAATCCGCCGCCGCATGAACGACAGCGACACCGAGGCCAACACCAAGGCGATCGATTCGCTGTTGAACTACGAAACGGTGAAGTATTTCAGCGCCGAGACGCGCGAAGCGGAGCGTTATGATCGCTCGATGGAGCGCTACGAGCGCGCCAGTGTCAGCACCTACACCTCGCTCGCGCTGCTCAATGCGGGGCAGGCGGTGATCTTCACCTGCGGCCTCACGGCGACGATGCTGATGGCCGCGATCGGCGTTCGCAACGGCACCAATACGGTCGGCGATTTCGTCATGGTCAATGCCATGATGATCCAATTGTACCAGCCGCTGAATTTCATGGGCATGGTCTATCGCGAGATCAAGCAGGCCATCATCGACATCGAAAAGATGTTCAGCGTGATCGAGCGCAATCCGGAAGTGAAGGATCTGCCGGGCGCGCGGCCTTTGATCGTGACATCCGGCACGGTGCGCTTCGACGACGTGCGGTTCGCGTACGATCCCGAGCGGCCGATCCTGAAAGGCCTGTCGTTCGAGGTGCCGGCCGGCAAAACGGTCGCGATCGTCGGCCCGTCGGGCGCCGGCAAATCGACGATCTCGCGGCTGCTGTTCCGTCTGTACGACGTCTCGGGCGGTCACATTTTCATCGACGATCAGGACATCCGCAAGGTGACGCAATCGTCGCTGCGCGCATCGATCGGCATGGTGCCGCAGGATACGGTGCTGTTCAACGACACGATCCGCTACAACATTCGGTACGGCCGCTGGGACGCGACCGATGCCGAGGTCGAGGAGGCGGCGCGACTGGCGCAGATCGACGGCTTCATTCGGATGTCGCCGATGGGCTATGAGACCGAGGTCGGCGAACGCGGGCTGAAACTGTCCGGTGGCGAGAAGCAGCGTGTCGCGATCGCGCGCACGGTGCTGAAGGGTCCGCCGATCCTGGTGCTCGACGAGGCAACCTCGGCGCTCGACAGCCATACCGAGCAGGAAATTCAGGATGCGCTGGAAAAAGTCTCGCGCGGCCGCACCTCGCTGGTGATCGCGCATCGGCTTTCGACCATTGTCGGCGCCGACGAGATCATCGTGCTCGATCAGGGCCGCATCGCCGAGCGCGGCACGCACGCGCAGTTGCTGGCGGCGGCGGGGCTCTATGCCAGCATGTGGAACCGGCAGCGTGAGGCGCAGGAAGCGCGCGAGAAGCTGGCGATGATGGCCGACGAGTCCTTGACCCCGAATCGGGCGCCGCCGCCGATCGCCGGGGCATCGCCGGCGGAAGGCCGTCTGAGCGAGCCGCTGGTCAGGCCGGACGCGGCGGAGTAAAAGGCGCGATACCATCTCTCGCCGCAGCAAGGTCTTTCAAGCCGATGTCCATCGCCAATTCGATTCGCGCGCAGGTCCCGCCGATCCATCCGGAAGGTTACCCCTTCATCGGCGGCTTCGCGCTGGCCAGCCTGGTGCTGTTCTGGATCTGGACGCCGCTCGGCTGGATCGGAACCGGCCTGACGGTCTGGTGCGCGTTGTTCTTCCGCGATCCGGTGCGCGTCACGCCGATCCGCGAGGGCCTCGTCGTGTCGCCCGCCGATGGCCGCGTGTCGATGATCGCGATGGTGGTGCCGCCCGCCGAACTGGGCCTCGGCGATACGCCGTTGCTGCGGATTTCGGTTTTCATGAGCGTGTTCAACTGCCACGTGAACCGCGCGCCGGTGGCCGGCCGGATTGACCGCATCGCCTATCGGCCAGGCAAGTTCGTCAACGCCGAACTCGACAAAGCGAGCGAGGACAACGAGCGCAACGCGCT